>JAUXFU010000139.1 GCA_030622705.1 Candidatus Omnitrophota bacterium
CAAACGAAAACACTAATGCTTTAATACGGCAGTATTTCCCTAAGGGTACCGATTTTTCAAAGATCAAAAATAATAGGCTCAAAGAAGTCCAGGATGAATTAAATGACAGGCCACGCAAAACCCTTGGCTGGTATACGCCTCACGAAAAATTTGGTAAATTGTTGCATTAGGAACTTGAATCTACCGACCTCCAAAAATCTTTTAATCCTTCTGCTTTTTCCGCCTCTGGCTCCTTTTCTCCCTCCATTGCTGCATAGCCCGCTTAATATTCTCCTGTTCCTTCAAAATGAGAAACTCTATATATCTTAATAGCTTATTTCTATCCTGCCCGTCAGGAAAATCAATAAAGAAAATACCTACACCATAGAAACTCCTGGATTCTATTTCTTTAATCAAATCACACCTGAACACATCGCCCCGGCATCCTACATTACCGGTTAGAAAAGAATCATTGGTGTATGAAGGAATCTCTATTGATAGATCAATCTTCTTGCCTAAGGGAATCTCCTGCTCAATCTCAATGTAGGTTCCCAGAATACTGATATTCTCTGTCCGGGCATAAATCTGTTGACCACCCGCATAATCTATCCTCAGAGGCAACCTTACTTTTAATCTCTTCTCTCTTCTTCTTTCGGCCATATTTAAGTCCTGTTTGTTAGAAATGAATCTCCATTGCCCGCGTCGGACAAACCTTAACGCATAACTCACAGGCAATACACTTATTATCATAAAAGTGCACCTTGCGGGTAAGCGGGTCAACCACTAAAGCGCCGGTAGGACAAATAGGAACGCAGGCCCCGCAATCAGTACATTTAGTTTCATTCCGGATAATATCCTGGCTTAAGGGCTGAATCCTTACCCCGCAGGAAACCAAATACTCCATACCCCGGTTAAACTCAACATCATCACCACTAAGCTCCAGGACCATCAATCCTTGCTCCTGCGGAGTAACATAAGCCTTAAGGATATTAAACCTAAGATTATACTCCTTAACCAATTTATACACTATAGGCTGATCAACCAATCGATGAGGAAAATGTAACACTATACGTTTGGAAATCATACGCTAATCACCTCCAACTCCACATTACCGCCATCAGCCATAAGCGCTGCCCTTATTTTATCCAATACCTTCTCCCCCTGCTCACGCATAACCACCCCCTTAGACCGTTTCTACTTAACCCTATAAGTAGCAATAAATTCTGATAGAAGTGTCCCTCAAGACAATTCTGCTGACTCAGTAATTAGGGAATTAGGTTATTTAGGAGATTGGGATTTGGAGATTAGGAGACTGGGAAATTAGGTAATGCTATTTATAAATAATATTTTGTTTCCCATAATATCCTAATTCCCCAAAACCCGAATCCTGATATCCCAATTACCCAATATCCTTAATTTACCTGAATTATATCCGCAATCTATCTATAATGCTTTCCTTCTCCGCAGAACAATGAACCAGCTGACTATCATTATTGGTTTCTATAGATATGCCAACGTGATTATTCTCCTGACTACAGTAGCGGGTGAGAATTCTTGCGCTTAACTCTAATAGCTCCAAAAGAACAAGCTCTTTAGCAATCCCGGCTCTGCTGTGAATATCAGTATTTTCAACATAATTAAATATACCAACCGGCCCCGGAATATCCACTGGCTCTAAAAGGAAATTACCATTAAGAAAAAAACTGATTAAGTGCTGATTTTCTTCCTGATTGCGTCCGAGAACTAATTTTGCCTGTTTAGATAAACGAAAGTGCCGCCCAAATTTTAACAGCCGAATATCATCTAAATCGAATTCCCGCTGATAAGTCAAAAGGTCTTTTAACCTTCGGCTAAAGCCGGGGTCAGTTAAAAGACACCCTCCTGCGGGCTGCCTAAATCCTTCTATACCAAAACGCCTTGCCATCTCTAATTGCGGCTTTCGCGACCTGCCCGATAAACCGAAAAACCCGCTGCGCTGAACCCACCCCTTCTGTTCCGGAATACTCTCAGCTAAAAGCTGAGCAGAAAGAGGCCTGAGAAGCAAACCCTGTATCCCAGCTTCCTTTTCTATCCTTGTTAAGGCGCAACTTCTTTGAGACATTGGCCTTTGACCCAAAACCTCTCCGGTAACTATAAAATCTGCCTTTTTTGTAAGCATAAATTCCCTGGCCTTCTTCAACATAAAAATATGGCAGTCAATACAAGGATTTAAATTCCTGCCAAAACCGAAACAGGGATTTCTAATCAGATCTAAATACTCCATTGAAATATCAACTGCTCTTATCTCAATGCCCATATCCTGCGCCAAATTCTCAACCTCAGGGTGCGTAAAAGGCGTAGTAAAAGCAATACCTATCACCTCAACCCCCTGAAGCCCGATGATTTTGGCTGCCAGGACACTATCCAGTCCACCCGAAATTAAAGCTACTGCCTTCATTTTAATTTCCTGATTAACTCCCGGGCAACCTTTTTGCCGGAAAGTAACATCCCGCCGAATATCGGCCCCATTCGCGGCCCGCCGGCTACCGCATTTGCTGCCATGCCGCAGACATAAAGCCCGGAACAAATCCTGCCGGCATTCTTAACAATTGTCTCTTCGGCTAAATCTGCCCACATTGACTGCTCCCCAAGAACCTTGCCGGTTTTAGTGTTTAAGCTTACTCCGTTTTTTCTTTCTGCGATATGCGCAATTTCCGCAACATGACCGGTAGCATCAACAACAAATTTAGCCCTTATTGCAAGAGGATCGATATGCAAATTTGCCATGCCCACCACAGACCAATTCAGGACCAATCCACAAACACAACTCTTTCGCATCATTACATCTTCAACCGAAATAAGATTAAATATCCTAGCCCCTGCCTGAATAGCCGCCAAACACAACCCGGATGCTACCTCAAGAGAATCAGCTAAATGATAATTCTCGCGGTATTCCTTTGTCCTTATTCCCACTTCATCAAAAATCTTTTTCGCCTTTGTCTGCAGCACGATTTCATTAAACATCATTCCCCCGCCCCATATACCGCCGCCCGCGGATAACTTGCGTTCGAATATTGCCACCTTAATCTTGGCCCTAGCGAGATAATAAGCACAAACCATGCCTGAAGGACCTGCGCCGACAATAGCCACATCCAGATCTAAAGACTCTAACAATTTCTGATAATAGCTCTCAATAATCGCTCTGGAAATCTTCAATTCATCTAACGGCATATCCCCTTTCCCTTCTTCTCTTAAGACCGTTTCTACCTAACCCTATAATTACCAATAAGTTCTGA
>JAUXFU010000193.1 GCA_030622705.1 Candidatus Omnitrophota bacterium
CCCTCGTGGGAGAAGGGCGTCAGAATTTTTTCCTGCGCCGATGCTCTTGCCCGGGTCATCGAGAAAAGATTAATTAATGGTCAGGCTCCTGTTTCTTCTCTTCAGGGCTCACCCCGTAGCGTGTTTAATATTGTGGGGGTTTGCCCGGATTGCGGCGGGGCATTGCATCACGAGGAAGGTTGCGTTAAGTGTTTTGTCTGTGGTTTCACGAAATGTTAATGAGCACATAACCCAGCACTAATTTGAGTTGTGCATTAGTTCAGCAAAGATGAAAAAGATACTCTATATTGTTCTTGATGGTTTAGGTGATTTGCCGGTTCCCGAATTGGATAATAAAACCCCCCTGGAAGCCGCGGATACTCCTAATATGGATAGGATTGTTCAACAAGGCCGTAGCGGAATAGTTTATCCGGTGGATAAAGGTATCGTTCCGGAATCGGATATTGCGGTAATAAGCCTTTTGGGTTATGACGCCCGGAAATATTATACAGGAAGGGGGCCGCTTGAGTCTTTTGCCGAAGGGCTTAAGGTAACACCGGGTGATCTTGCCCTGCGGATTAATTTTTCTACGGTGGATAGCGACGGTAAAACCATTTTAGACAGACAAGCAGGAAGAAATTTAACCACTGATGAGGCGAGTGCTTTAACTAAAGAGATAAATTCTAAGGTTGAGCTCTCACGCTCAACATTTGAGCTTAAGAATACTGTTGGCTACCGTGGGGTATTGGTAATTCGTCATAGGGATAAACATCTATCCGGATGGATAACTAATACAGATCCTGCTTATGCCCGGGAAGGGGTTTTTGGTGTAGCCAGAGAGAAATTCCAGAATCAAGTGGCTGAATCCCAACCGATGAAGGGTTTTGGGGATAGAACGCGAGCGTTGGCATCGGCAGATTTACTTAACGAATTCACCAGGAAATCTCATCAGGTATTGTCTCAATCAGCGGTTAATCAAAAGAGAATGGCGCAAAATAAGTTGGCCGCAAATTTTATTCTTTCCCGTGATGCCGGAGATCACCTGCCTGAGTTTCCTTCACTAAAAACACTTTATAATATAAAGTTTGGCTCTTTTGTTCAGATGCCGGTAGAAAAGGGTATTGCTCTTTTAACCGGAATGGAGATTGTCGAGGTTCCTCAGCCCTCAGGGAATTTAGAACTGGATTATTCTATGTGGGCGAAGATTACTCTGAAGAAAATCTTTGAATTTGACGGGCTTTACATTCATATCAAGGGACCGGATGAGCCGGCTCATAACGGAGATTTTCTCAAGAAAAAAGAGGTTATTGAGGCAGTTGATAAGTTCTTCTTTCCGGCGCTTCTTGAGAAATTATCTCTTAAAGATTTGATTATCGCAATAACCGCTGATCATTCTACTGTTTGTAAGATTCGTGCTCATTCTGCCGATCCTGTGCCGCTTGTCATTTCAGGCAATGATATTATTCCTGATGGAATCAAGGCTTTTTCTGAGAGAGCAGCATGCCTTGGTTCTTTGGCTGAGATTCGCGGAGTTGAGCTGATTCCTCTCTTGATAAAATTCGCACAGAGGTAAGTATGGAACGAAAAATTATTAACTGGATTAAAGATCAGGTAAAGAAAACAAAAACAAAGGGCGTGGTTCTTGGCTTAAGCGGCGGCGTGGATTCAGCGGTAGCTGCTGCTGTGTGCCTGCGGGCTTTGGGTAAAAATAAAATTCTCTGCCTTATTCTTCCCTGCTTTAGCGGAAAGGACGATTTAG
>JAUXFU010000180.1 GCA_030622705.1 Candidatus Omnitrophota bacterium
CTAATGGGAACGGACAGCCTTGGGCGGGATTTATTCAGCCGTATTGTTTTTGGCGCGCGAATCTCGATGAGTATCGGTCTTATCGCAGTGGGTATTGCTACGTTTATCGGAGTCATCCTAGGCTCAATCGCTGGGTTTTATGGCAGATGGCTTGATTCTTTAATTATGCGTTTCGTCGATCTTATGCTTTGTTTTCCTACATTCTTTCTCATTTTGGCAGTGGTGGCGATATTAGGCCCTTCGATATTCAATATTATGATAATTATTGGCCTGACTAGCTGGATGGGGGTGGCGCGTTTGGTTCGCGCGGAAATCCTGAGTCTTAAACAGAGAGAGTTTATCCAGGCGGCACGGGCAGTTGGCGCGTCCGGTTTTCGCATAATCCTGAGGCATCTTCTTCCTAACGCGGTTGCGCCGATTATGGTAAGTGCTATTCTGGGTATTGCCGGAGCCATTTTGGTTGAGTCGGCACTGAGTTTTCTTGGCCTGGGTGTTCAGCCGCCTATTGCCAGCTGGGGTAATCTTCTTATTGAAGCAAAATCCACCCTGGGTATTGCCTGGTGGCTAACCTTATATCCGGGTTTATTTATTTTAATTACCATTTTAGGGTTTAATTTGATTGGTGAGGGTTTACGCCGTTAAGTATGGATAGTTTATTAAGTTTAAGAAATCTTACAGTTCAGTTCTCCCGGGATAATCAGGCTGTCTGCGCGGTAAAGGGGGTAAACCTGGAGATAAAGGAGAATGAGATTGTTGGTTTAGTTGGTGAGTCCGGTTCAGGTAAGACAATTACCACCCTGGCGCTTACGAGGATATTGCCTCCCGGCGGGCGTATTGTAAACGGAGAGGTAATCTTTGAAGGCAGGGACCTGTTAAGACTGCAGGAGGATCAACTACAGGACGCGCGAGGCAGGAAGATTGCCTATATCTTTCAGGAGCCGGCAATGTTTCTTAATCCGATTTTAACCGTAGGCGATCAGATTGCCGAAGCAGTAACTGCTCATTATATCATGGATAGGGTTTCTGCCAGGGAAAAGGCGATTGAGTTATTAAGACAGGTTGCTTTGCCCTCGCCTGAAGAGATTTTCTTTGATTATCCCCATCAACTCTCCGGAGGCATGAATCAGAGGGTAATGATTGCTCAGGCGCTGGCATTAAGCCCGAGATTACTTATCGCGGATGAGCCGACTACAAATTTAGACGCGGATACGGAAAAAGAAATTCTCGAGTTGCTTCTTAGTTTACAAAAAGAGGTTGGCTTCTGCTGTCTTTTTATCACTCATAATCTTGGATTAATCAAAAAACTATGCCGGCGGGTTTATGTGATGTATAAAGCTCAGATTGTAGAGGAGGGTGACTCAAGGGCGATTTTCGCTAATCCGCAGCATGAACATACTAAAGCCTTGGTTAATGCTTATTTAAGAATAGGTTAGACCTCGCTCTCTAAGCAGGGAGGTATAGTTTTAGGGCGCATAGACAGCGGGGTTCAATTCGTGCGTATAACTTACGTCATTCGATTTTGCTCAGGACGTAGTTCTGAGTGAAATTTCAAGATTACGCCGTACTAGGTGTTGCGTAAGTTATGCACTCATTGAATATGTCAGTAATACTTGAGGTGAGGGATTTAAAGAAGCATTTTCCCGTTGAGCGTGGGATTTTTCAGCAGGTCAGCGGTTTTGTCAGGGCGGTTGACGGGGTAAGTTTCAATGTTAGAAAGGCAACGACATTAGGGGTTGTCGGGAGGTCCGGCTCGGGTAAGACTACATTGGCTAAGCTTCTGGTAAGGTTGATTGTCCCGAGTTCCGGCGAGATTATCTATAACCCCACGGAGATAATTAATTTTCGTAAGGATGTTCAGATTATTTTTCAAAACCCTTATCAGAGCCTTGATCCAAGGATGTGCATCCGGGATATTTTGAGTGAGCCTTTAATAATTCATCGCGATGCCGGCAAGGGGGAATTGAAAGACAGGGTACTATCAAGCCTGGAATGGGTGGGTTTAAGCGCAGCTATTCTAAACCGCAGGCCCGTTCAATTCAGCGGCGGTCAAAGGCAGCGGATTTGCCTGGCCCGGTCATTGATTCTAAGGCCTAAATTTCTTATTCTCGATGAACCGATTTCAAGTCTTGATTTGACGCGGCAGATAGAGATTTTGGATTTACTTAAGAGTCTTAAGCGTAGATTTCGGCTAACCTATATTTTTATCACACATAATCTTGCTCTGCTCAAAGAGATATCCGACTCAATCCTGAACATAGATAAAGGAAAAATTATCGAGTAGTTAAGATGACAGGCGGCAGAAAAAGTGAAAAAGTGAAAAAGGGTGCTGTAATCCCAAAGTGATAATGTCCTAATTAGCCAAAGTAGAAATGTCCCCTTTTAAAGATGCTATAATGCACTTTTTGGAAGGAGGGC
>JAUXFU010000186.1 GCA_030622705.1 Candidatus Omnitrophota bacterium
CTGATAAAACAACACAACCTCAAGAAAGCTATAAGCTGCCGGATCCCTCTCGCAAGCCGCCTTTATCTCAGAAGTGAAAAAAACAACCAGAACAATTAACCTTACAATAAACAGCATAACTACTGCTGTAATAACAAATAATAACTGAATCATTTCCCCCTCTTTCGTAAAAGCACCGCACACCAGGCAGCAATTGCCTTATTGTTACCGATATCACCTAATCCCTCGGCAGTAGTAGCTTTAATATTAACTGCCTCAGGATTAAGCTTAAGCGACTTAGCAATATTGTTCTGTATCTTAAGTCTCCATGAAAAAATCTTTGGCGCCTGGGCGACTACAGTAGTATCAAGATTAACAATCGCGAACCCCTTAACCTTAATAAGACGCAAAACCTGTTTTAACAGTTCCGTGCTTCTGATGTCTTTGTATTGAGCGTCGGTATCGGGGAAATATTCGCCGATATCGGATAACCCTGCCGCGCCCAAAAGGGCATCGCATATCGCATGCAATAATACATCCGCGTCGGAATGCCCTAATAATCCCTTTGGATTAGGAATCTGAATTCCCCCTAAGAACAATTTACGCCCTTTAACCAAAGAATGTATATCGTAACCAATGCCTACTCGATACATAATCAGTATTAAGTTATAAGAATTAGGGATTAAGAAAAAAATGGAAAAACTTAATCCTTACCACTTAATCCTTAATCCTAGCTGATACATCATTTTGATTTTTGATATTTTAGTATTGCCTCACCAAGCACAAGATCTTCCGGGGTGGTTATCTTTATGTTAAAATATGAACCATAAACTACAGTCACCTCGCTGCCTAACTTTTCAACTAAATAAGCGTCATCAACGGCTGCTGTATTAGGAAACTTTTCATAGGCATTAATGATTAAATCTCTTCGGAAAACCTGGGGTGTTTGAATTTCATAAAGACTTTGGCGCTTTAACGTCCTGGTAACCCTGTTTATTAAATCTACCTCTTTTACGGTTGACTTAACCGGAACCCCCAAAACAGCTGCCCCATTTTTCCTTGCCTGCCGGATAACACAGGAAATCGCATCTAATTCAATAAACGGCCGCGCGGCATCATGAATCAAAACCAATCCCGCCCGGGACCATACCCTGCTTAGCCCATTCCGGACTGAATCACACCGCCTGCGTCCTCCGGGCACCACATCCTTTATCTTTCTGATACGGTATTTTTTAAGATAGTGTTTTATTGCATCCAATCCATCTGAAGAAACCACTAAAATAATCTCTTTTATATCTCTATGGCGGCTTAAGGTATTTAGGGTATGGATAAAAATAGGCCTTTTATTCAAACAAACCAGCGGTTTGGGCAATGTTTTATTTAATCGTAAACCCAAACCAGCCGCAGGAACAATTGCACTTACAAACATATTAAATGAGCAGACGACTTACGGAGTAAAGCGACGTAACGTCGTAGGCCGTAAGGCCGTCTGCGAATTTAACCCAGCCCTAATTTTCTGATTAAATTCAAAGCCTAAAATTAGGGCTGGGTAACTTCAGCCAACAAACTTACGTTATTACGCTGCATAAATTTGGGCTTCACTTATTTCTCCAGACGCGTAAAAATCATTCTCCCGGCCTGAGTCTGTAATACCGAACTTACCTTTACCTTTACCTGCTGGCCAATTAACCGCCGGGCTTCCTCAACAACCACCATTGTACCATCATCTAAATATCCCACTGCCTGATTATGCTCCTTACCCTCACGAATCAATCTTATCTGCAGCTTCTCTCCGGGAAAAACCACCGGTTTTATTGCATTGGCCAGCTCATTAATATTCAACACCCGTATCCCCTGGATAGTAGCAACACGATTAAGGTTAAAATCTACGGTAAGAATCTTTGCATCCAGGACCTTAGCCATCCGGACAACCTTTGTATCAACATCTTTTATATCCGGGTAATTTTCATCATTGATAATTACATGAATATCGGTATCTTTCTGCAGATTATTTAAGATTTCCAGCCCTCTTCTGCCTCTCTGGCGCTTTATCGAATCAGTAGAGTCAGCGATATTCTGGAGTTCCTTTAAAACAAACCGCGGCAGGATTAATCTAAAATCCAAAAATCCGGCTTTACAGATATCAGTAATTCGGCCGTCAATAATTACACTGGTATCTACGATAACCGCTTCCTCTTTATGATCCTGACGTTTTAAGCGCACATAAGGAATAATCAGACTA
>JAUXFU010000165.1 GCA_030622705.1 Candidatus Omnitrophota bacterium
CAACCAGGCCCAATATTAATATTACCTTATAAAGTATTTTTTTCTGCATTATTCCCTATCAATCATCGAGAATCGCCACCGCATCTGTTTATCTTAAACGCATTATTTCTTCAAAAAACTAACACAATTCTTCTGCACTTCTACTTTAACATTCTCATCTATGCGCAAGGTAACGCTTTTATCTTTAACGTTGATGATTTTACCATGTAATCCGCCTGTGGTTACAACCTCATCATTTTTATTTAAGCCTTCAATCATTTTCTGATGCTGCTTCTGGCTTAATTTCTGCGGCCTGATTAGCAAAAAATAAAAAATCCCAAAAATAATAATCAGCGGTAAAAAATTAATCATCGGATTAACGCCTGTTGGCTGCATATCAACTCCCTTCATTTTTGAATTGGTTTTTAACTAAATTCCGCACTGTATCGGACATCTGAGCACCACAAGACAACCAATAATCAAGCCTCTTCTGGTTTATATTGATTAATGACGGGTTCTTGGTAGGATCATAGAAACCCAATTCTTCAATAGAGCGGCTATCACGACCACGGGTCTTAGTGAAGACGCTAATCCGGAAAAAATATCTCTTTTTAGGACACTTACCGATTCTTCTCAAACGTATACGCACCGACATGACTTGACCCCTCCTTTTTTAGACCGTTTCATAATCAACCTTATCGCTATCCTTATAAACACTCTGTTATTGCTTCAATTTGAGCCTTTGCCTTATTTACCGTCTCCTGATATTCCTTCTCAGGGTTTGAATCCGCAACAATACCCCCCCCTGCCTGAACATAAGCAGTATTGTCTTTTACTAATATTGCCCGGATTGTAATACAGGTATCAAGATTACCTGAAAAACTAAAATATCCTACACAACCGGCATATGGCCCGCGTTGAGCATTCTCCAATTCATCAATTATCTCCATTGCCCTAACCTTAGGACTCCCGCTTACCGTACCTGCGGGAAAAGTAGCCCTCAAACAGTCATAAATGTCCTTACCTGCGCGCATCTTTCCCTCTACCTCGCTAACCAGATGCATCACATGCGAATACCTTTCTATACGCATAAAATCCCTAACCCTGACCGTTCCAAACTTACAAACCCTGCCCAAATCATTCCTGCCCAAATCTACCAGCATAATATGTTCGGCTCTTTCCTTCTTGCTCCTCAATAACTGACTTGCCAGTCTCTGGTCGTCTTTTTCGTTGCTGCCTCGCGGGCGCGTACCGGCAATCGGACGGGTTATCACCCTGCCCTGTTCACAACGTACCAGAACCTCAGGAGAAGACCCCAGTAAAAAACAATCTTTAAGCTCCAAAAAAAACATATAACTGGAGGGATTAAGGCTTCTTAAGGCGCGATAAATATCCAACGGCAGCCTTGTGCCCAAAGGTAAACAAAAACGCTGAGAAGGCACTACCTGAATAATCTCGCCCTGGCGAATATACCGCTTTGATTTTTTGACTATCTCCATATAGCTGCGCTTCGTAAAATTAGAAACAATTCCGGATCCTGGTTTAATCCGGCTGACTTTTTTCGCAGAAACAGGCAATCTTAAACGGGCGTTAAGCTGTTCAATCCTTTTCTTTGCCGAATCATAAGATTTGTTTATCCCGCGCGGACCGGAAATTAAAGCATTAACCACAATTTTTATCGTATGGTGCAAGCGGTCAAAAACAAGCAGGGTATCACTTAGAATCCATATGCCATCCCAAACCCCTATTTTATCAGGATTCTTATCGGGGATTGCCTCAAAGAACCTAACCGTATCATATCCCAAATACCCGACAAATCCCCCGCAAAAACGAGGTAAACCAGGATAACGAACCGCCCGAAATCCGGACATAATTTTCTTAATCTCATCCAATGGATCGGTTTTCATGTTAAATCTCTTTACGCTATGCTTGCGGTTATCCACTATTTCCATCAGGCTGCCCTTTGTCTTTAACACCAGCATAGGTGAAGTTCCCAAAAATGAATAACGCGCAAGAGCCTGATTACCCTCGATTGATTCCAGAAGATAGTTATAGCTGCCGGACCTGATTTTTAAAAACGCCGATACCGGTGTATCCAAATCTGCGCGTATTTCTTTATATACGGGAATAAGATTTCCCTTCTTAGCTAATTTTGCGAATTGTTTTTCGTCTGGGTGATACATTTTTGCCCTTAAGCTCCCTATAAAAACAGGAATATTCCCCTGTATGACAAGCAACCCCTTTCTGAAACACCTTTATTAACAATGTATCCATATCGCAATCATAGTATATAGATTTTACAATCTGAATATTGCCGGAGGTCGCACCTTTTACCCAATACTCTTTGCGTGATCGGGACCAGAAACAGGTCCTGCCCAATTTCAACGTCCTTCGCAGAGACTCCTTATTCATATAAGCAAGCATCAGGACCTGTTTTGTTTTCTGGTCCTGAACTACCGCAGGAATTAATCCTGTCTTATCAAACTTTAAATCCCCAATATTCATATTACAGATGCTTACGCAGCAAAACCCATGTCTGTTTATCTACCCGGCCATTTATCGGCAAATCATTTTTATTCTGAAATTCCTTTATTGCGCTATGCGTACGGCTGCCCATCCTACCATCAATCAAGCCGGGATTAAATCCGGCATTTTTTAAGGCAGCCTGAATCTTAATTACAAAAGAATAATAGGCTTTACCCTTTAACTCAGAAAAAGCCTGCTTTCGGCTTTTCCTTTTTCGGG
>JAUXFU010000073.1 GCA_030622705.1 Candidatus Omnitrophota bacterium
CCTCTGCATATCCCGCGGGTTGCCTTTCATATGCATAATAATTACTCGCGCGCCGCTTCTGGCTGCAACCTTAACCATTTGCGGTTTTCTTAACCCGGTAATATCATTGATAATCGAAGCCCCCGCATCTACAGCGCGCTGCGCAACCGCAGGCTTAGAGGTATCTATAGAAATAGGAACGCTGATACGTTTAGATAACCTTTTTATTACCGGAATTGTCCTTTTTAATTCCTCACTCACTGATACCGGCCTTGAACCCGGACGGCTTGATTCTCCGCCTACGTCAATTATATCTGCCCCCTGAACAACCAGCTGATGCGCGTATTCGATTATCTCCCCGGCACTCGAGCCTTTAGCCAATAATCCGTCTCCGCTGAAAGAATCAGGGGTAATATTGACAATCCCCATTATCTGCGTACGGGTCTTTTTCCAGCACTGATAATTCTTTAACCCTAAGGAAATTCGCCCGGAAACAGCCTTCCAGTCAGCAGGCTGATAGGTAAATTTACGAAATAGCCGCTGATATTGAGAAAGCGTTCCCGTAATTAAACAATCCGTAGCCTGAACCTTACCGCTGATCGTATCCCGGTTTAAACAAACGTCGCCTCCTATAGAAAGCATTTCCTGTTTTAAAAGATTGGCAGCAGGCGCAGCCACATTTCTTAACCTGATTAAACGCAAAATGCCCTTAGGCGCCATTATATCAACTCCCCGCTTATCAGCACCAATCTGCCGCATTAAACGCTTAACCTGCCCGATATTATCAGCATTGATTACCCGCATATCTTCAGACTTTCTTACCGTTAACAATCTTCTTTACCTCTTTACCATCCAATACCTCTTTCTCTAAAAGAGCCAAGGCTATAGCCTTTAATTTCTCGTGGTTCGTCTCTAATATCTCTTTTGCCTGCGCGTAGGCCTCGCCAATTATCCTCTGAATTTCCTCATCAATAATATGCGCGGTAGTATCGCTATAATTTCTCTCCTCAGCCAAATCCTTGCCTAAAAATACCATTCTATCCCTTCTGCCCAAAGTTACATTACTTAGTCTCTCAGACATCCCGAATTCAGTTACCATTTGGCGGGCCATTTGCGTAGCAGCCTGAAGATCATTCTCTGCCCCGGTAGTAATATCACCGACATTTAAGACCTCTGAGGCTCGCCCGCCCAAAAGAACAACAATCCGGCTCATCAATTCCTTCTTGGTCATAATGTATCTATCCTGCAGAGGCAGCTGCATAGTATACCCTAAAGCAGCAATGCCGCGGGGAATAATCGAGACCTTATGCAAAGGGTCTACCTCAGGCAAAAACAAAGCCAGAAACGCGTGGCCTGCCTCATGAAATGATACTATCTGCTTTTCTTTCTTGGAGATAACCCTGCTTTTCCTCTCTGGACCGGCAATTACACGCTCAATCGCAGCCTCTAATTCATCCTTGCTTACCGCGTCTTTATTATTACGTGCCGCTAATAATGCCGCCTCATTGCAAAGATTGGCTAAATCTGCTCCGGAAAAGCCGGGAGTCTGCTGGGCAATCGGCTTCAAATCAACATTGGAACCTAATTTTATATTTCTAATATGAACCTTAAGAATTGCTTCACGGCCATTTATATCCGGCCGGTCAATAACAACATGGCGGTCAAACCTCCCCGGACGAAGAAGCGCCGGGTCAAGCGTATCCGGCCGGTTAGTTGCCGCGATAAGAATCAAACCCTCGGTTGCTTCAAAACCATCCATCTCCACTAAAAGCTGATTTAAGGTTTGCTCTCTCTCATCATGGCCGCCGCCGATTCCCGAAAAACGCAGACGCCCCACTGCGTCAATTTCATCAATAAAGATAATGCCGCCCTTACCGGAAGCCTTTGCTGCTTTTCTCCCCTGGGCAAACAAATCACGCACGCGCGAAGCCCCCACGCCGACAAACATCTCCACAAAATCCGAGCCGGAGATATTAAAAAAAGGAACCCCCGCCTCCCCTGCGACCGCCCTGGCAATAAGGGTTTTTCCGCATCCCGGGGGCCCCACTAATAAAACCCCCTTGGGAATCTTGCCGCCCAGACGCTGAAATTTCTTCGGGTCTTTTAAGAATTCAATAACCTCTTTTAATTCCTCCTTGGCCTCATCTACCCCCGCGACATCATTAAAGGTTTCCTTCTTTACCTCAGACTGAACACTTGGCCGCGCCTTGCCGAAAGACATTATCCGGTTACCCAGCTGCTCTCCGCGCGCCGCCATCATCCACCAGAATAAAATCAAAATCAAGATAGGGCCCATCGAGAAAAGTAAATTCGCAAATAGGGTACGCGGCGGCTCTATCTTAAAAACCTCAACATTATTACGCAATAGACGCAACAGATCCTCATCACCTTCGGGAATATTCAAAACAAACCGGCTGCCGTCATCAAACTCTCCCCGAAGTAGATTATCCGTTTTGGTTACCGATGAAATTCTTTGGGTTTCAGGATTATCTTTAAGAATCCGGTAAAAATCGCTGTAAGTAGGCTCGCGTGGAGCCTCAACAAGCGGATTATTAATAATGCTGCTCAAAAGATAGAATACTCCAAAGATAACCAATATCCAAAACATAGGAAATCGCTGTAATTTTTTATTTTTCTTTTTATCTGTCTTACCCGTTAAATTCATTTTTTGCATGTTTACTCCGTTAGAAAATCTCTGTTCTCCTTAAATGATTAAAACAATATTATAAATCTAACTTATTATAAAAGCAAGAGATTTAGAATAATCTCTGCAATCTTTTTAATAATTAGAGTAAAATTGGAAGTTGGACTTTTAAAATATTCTGCCCCGGCTAAGACTGTTTCTGATAAACGCAAAGATACTTCTTACTCTTGAGTACGGAAACACCTTCAGGCAAATCAACAATGGAATTTACCGGACGGTATAAAAGCAAATCCTCTATCTCCTTAATATGCTTAAAAGTAAGCCTGCGGGTTGTTCCTTTTACTTCCGAGATACAAAATCTCAAAACCAATCTTTGAATAGCCGGATGCAATCCCGACAACTTACTTAAATCGAGCCTTGAAGACGCATTAAGCTTAACCCCGGGCTGTTTTTTTAATCTATTCAACGCTTTAAGCGCCGCCTTTTTTAAATAATCATAATCACAGGCAGTTACCTGCGCGGTATTCGCTAAAACCTCCTTTATATTTGGATTATAATTTTTGATTAGCTCCGGAATCAGGCAATTCCTGATATGGTTACGAAAATAAATATTATCCTTATTGGATGAATCTTCACGGGGTTTTATCTTCCTTCTTTTTAAATAGGAGTCTATAACCTCCCGCGGAGTCTCGATTAACGGCCTGATAATTATCCAGCGGCCGAAATTGCGCTTGGGCAAAATTGAGCCGAGCCCGGATAAACCCGCCCCTCTAATCAAACGCATAAGCACAGTTTCTGCCTGATCATCCCGATTGTGTCCAAGGGCAATTTTATCCGCGCCTGTATGCTTAGCTGCGCCAAATAGAAATTTCAGTCTCTGCTCCCGCGCGGTTTCCTCAATAGCGCCCCTGCCGCATAACCGGCGGATATTAATTTTTCCCGAGATAAACGGTAATTTCAACCTCTGCGCAAGCAGCCTTACAAATTCCTGATCCCGGCAGGAATCCTTTCTTAAGCAGTGGTCTAAATGAGCGATATGTAAATTCAGCTTGAATTCCCTTTTTAACGAACTTAACAAAAGAACAAGCGCGACCGAATCCGGCCCCCCTGAAACACCAACCACTACCCTATCAGATACGGTTAATAGATTATACCTTTTAATCGTACCTCTAACCTTCTTCATCAGGGACATTCTTTAGCCTATCGGCGGATACTTGCACTGACTCATCAATCGGGGAATTGGATAATCAGGAGATTGGGATTTGGAGATTAGGACTTAGGGAATTGGATAAAACTGTATCCCCTAATAACCAAATCCTTATACCCAATATCCCTAACATGTGCCAGCGTTTATATAAGGACGAAGAACAATGGCGGCGAGTGGATTTTCCCGCCACAATCATTTTAGCTACTGGTGGCGAAATCCCGCTTCCTTAATTTATCAGTAAGGGCGGGAGAACCACTTGGCGGCGGACAGATTCGAACTGTCGACATAACGGGTATGAGCCGTTCGCTCTGCCAGGCTGAGCTACACCGCCGTGATTCACTAAAATCTCAATGATTTCTTTTCGTATCTAACCAACAATTTTACATTTTAACATAAAATCCCTAAAAAGCAAATATTCCCTTTATAGATGTCAATGTATCCAGGTCTTACCAAGAGGGTGGTTATAGGAATCAGAAAGGCCTATCCTTTAGGATAAATTTTTTTAAACTATCCTTCCAATCCGGTATATCTATGCCTAATTCGGCTGATATTTTTTTATTGCTCATCACAGAATATAACGGCCTTTTTGCCTTCATAATAAAAGTTGAAGCTGCTGCCGGAACAATTGTGTTTTTTAGTCCTTTATATGCCGCGAAGCATTTTGCGAGTTCGTATCTTGAACACACACCGCTGTTGGGTGAATGATACAATCCTGTTATGCCTTTATTTATAGCTAACAAGGTAGTATTCACAATATCAATGGTAAAAGTCGGTATGGATGTTTCTTCGTTATTTATGTTCAATACATCGCTCGACTCTGCCCACCTGCCGAGTTTATACAAAAAATTCTGCTTGCTGTGCCCTATAACCCAGCTTACCCTGAAAATAAGATAATCACGCGTAATTTCCAAAATCTGCCGCTCCCCCTTAAGCTTACTCAAGCCATACTCGTTTAAGGGTGAAGGGAAATCTTGTTCTGTATAAGGCTCTTTTTTTTCTCCATCAAACACATAATCCGAGCTATAATGCACAAGGAAAATATCATTTTCACTGCAAAGGTTAGCAAGATGTTTAACCGCTGTACTGTTTACCGAATAAGCAATATCGGGATTCTCCTGCGCTTCATCCACTGAGTTGTAAGCGGCACAGTTAATGATAATATCCGGAGCTGCTTTTTTTATTAAACTGCTCATCTGCTTAGGATTAGTAATATCACATTCATTCTCCGGCGGAGCAACAAAACACGCATCGCGCTCTGCAAGCACCCGCTGAAATTCCGAGCCCAACTGTCCGGCAGAACCAATAATTAACAATTTCTTATTCTTCATTTTTTATACGCGGAATGTTGCGAAGTCTCATCTCCAACATATTTCAGCCTTAAACCAAATCCCCTCATCCTTCATCCATCGTCCCCTGTCATGCGGAGATAGGAAAGTATTTTTATAC
>JAUXFU010000049.1 GCA_030622705.1 Candidatus Omnitrophota bacterium
AGAGCGAAAGACGTTTGGCGTTAGAAAATCGCCTCTGAGCGAAAAAACTGTTAGATTCATTCTGTATACTCTCGGGTAAGACAGGAGTGAATAAATATAATCCGCGATTAAATATAGCGAATATGGAACTGCTTAAGGTAGGGATAACAATGGGGGATCCCGCAGGGATTGGGGCGGAGATAATTGCCAAGGCAACAAGTCACAGGCAAATAAAAAAGATATGTAGAATATCGGTAATTGGGGATAAATGGGTGTTTGATAAAGTTAAAGGCCGAGCGTCAGGACCTAAGGATTTCCAATTTATCGATTTAAGAAACGTTGCTCATAAGAATTTTAAGTTTGGGAGAGTGAAGGCACAGTACGGCCGGGCATCAATTGAGTATCTCCAGAAGGCTGTGGAGCTGGTAAGGAAAAGGCAAATTGATTGTTTGGTTACCGCGCCAATCTCTAAACTGGCAATAAATCTGGCCGGTTACAAATATAACGGGCATACAGAATTCTTAGCACAGGTTTTCCGCAAGAAAAAACAGGATTTAGTAATGATGCTGCTTAACCGGTATCTTAAGATAAGCCTGGTGACGCGGCATATAGCTTTAAAGAAATTAAGCCCAGCTTTAAGCAGGGAGCAAATTTATAAAACTATCCTTGTTACCTATAACGCTCTTAGTAGTTATTTTGCCATTGCTCAACCAAGAATTTGCGCAGCAGCCCTAAATCCTCACGCAGGAGAAGGGGGGCTGTTGGGTATGGAGGAGATTGAATTGATTTGCCCGGCGGTAAAAAGAGCAGCAAAGTCGATAATAGGTATTAGCGGACCGCTGCCGGCAGACTCAGCTTTTTCTGCCGCAAGGCAGGGCCAGTTTGATGCGGTGATCGCGATGTATCATGACCAGGCGCTGATACCCTTAAAGATCCTGGACTGCGAATCAGGGGTAAATTTGACGTTAGGGCTTAATTTTGTGCGTACCTCGCCTTTGCACGGCACCGGTTTTGATATTGCCGGTAAAAATATTGCCGGCTGCGGGAGTTTAACCGCGGCTATAAAAACAGCGCTTGAGTGTACGTGGAGTCTTAGGAAGAAAGATGTTTGATAAAGTAATGAATTTCAGGCCAAAGAAGCGATTAGGGCAGAATTTCCTTATCGATAATAATGTCCAGAGAAAAATTATCAACGCCTGCGAAATTAATTCCCGGGATACTATTTTAGAGATTGGCGCCGGAAGGGGGGAGTTGACTAAGTTGATTGCGGAAAGGTCCAGGAGGGTATCTGTTTTAGAGCTGGATCCGCATTTATGCGCTATCTTGAAGCGTAATTTAGCAGATTCTCCCTGGATTAAAATACATAATAAGGATATTCTTAGTTTTAATATTCGGAGAAATTTTAAGGCTGCCTCCAGGATTAAGGTAATCGGTAATTTGCCTTACTATATTACTACTCCGATTATTGTTCACTTATTGAAATTCTGTGATAAAATAACAGATATATTTATTACTGTTCAGAGGGAGTTTGCCCGGAGGATGGTTGCTCCTTGCGGCGTGCCGGACTACAGCGCGTTTAGCTGTTTCCTGCAATATTATACAGAGCCGAGGATGCTGTTTGTAATTAAGAGGACCTGTTTTCGGCCGCAGCCAAAGGTAGATTCTGTATTGCTAAGGTTGGCGGTAAGGGATAAATTTAATTTAGATGCAGGAACCCGGCGGCGGTTGTTTAAAGTAATTCGTCTGGGTTTTCAGCAAAGAAGAAAAACTTTAAGAAACGCCATTGCGGGGGTAGTTTCATCTAAACGCTTAAATAAGTATTTTAATCAATACAATATCGACAGGAATATCCGCGGGGAGGCCTTATCTTTGACGGACTTTATTAATCTAATTAATGTTAAATGAAAGGAAAGAGAACCTTGAAAAAGATATCTTTTAATCAGAAAAGGGTTTTTCAGCGGCCCCGGATAATTGAATTACTTATTATCGGCGTTGGTTTAATGGTTTTGTCTTCCTGCGCTACCATGCCTCGTGTTCTGGATGCGCCTTCGCCTGGCATGGTTCATCCTGTGCCTGCGCAGATTATTAGACAGGATATAGCTCATGTTGTTGCTCCCGGAGAGACTCTTTGGAGAATAAGCAAAGTTTATGATGTGAGTATCGGGGATATTATGAGGAAAAATGATTTAAGGGATGATAATAAATTAACCATGGGACAAGCTTTGGTTATTCCTCATGCTATGCCCGCGCGAGCAGTAATACCTTTGTATTCTTCAAATAAGTGGAAATATATAATCATCCATCACAGCGCCAGCGATGAGGGTAATGCCCTTTTATTCCATAAATCACACATGAATTACAGGGGCTTTAGTCGCGGCTTAGGGTATCATTTTGTTATCGATAACGGCACTTACGGAAAACCTAAGGGGTATATTGAGGTTTCGCCGCGGTGGATTAAGCAGCAGGACGGCGCGCATTGCAAGGCCTCGGGCATGAATCGTAAGTCAATAGGGGTTTGCTTGGTAGGTAATTTCAGCAAGAGAAATCTTTCTGATGAGCAGTTGTCATCTTTGGTGTACTTGGTTAATATCTTAAGAAGGCGTTATCATGTTCCGCTGAAAAATATTATGGGGCACGGCCAGGTTCCTAATGCCGCAACCGAGTGTCCGGGGACAAAGTTTCCCTGGAACAGGTTCTTTGCTTTATTAAGGAACGCGGGTGATTGATTGAGGGGTCCCTGAAAAACTCTTAAAAATACCACCAGCCGACCTTTGTTGATTTCTCTTGACAGCTTAAAGTTACATTGATAATATATTACAGGTAGGCATAAGTTATTGATACTTCATCACTTTCAGTGAATTATTGCTAAGTGCCGCAGAGGCAAAAGGTAATTCGCATAGACGAAGAAGTGTTGAAGGGGTGTGTTTTAAAATTAAGGTTCATCAAAAAAGGGGGGTGGCATAATGACAAAGAAGGATATAGTCTTAAAGATTTCCGATCAGACAACCTTGAAACAGCTTGAGATTAGGAAGGTGGTTCAGGCAACCTTCGATGCTATTTTGGATGCTTTGGTTCGCGGAGAAAAGGTTGAATTACGTAATTTTGGTATTTTTAAGGTAAAACAGCGCAAACCCCGGATAGGGAGAAATCCCCGTACGGGCGTTGCTGTTCCTGTGCCGGCGCGCAAAAGTGTTGTTTTTAAGCCAGGACTGGAAATGAAGAATAAAATAAGGTAGTTGTTTATGGCTAAGCGTGTGCGGGGCACTCAGGATATCTTGCCGTATGATTCTTGCTCTTGGCAGGAGATAGAGGAGATAGCCAAGAGAATTTTTATTCTTTACGGTTATCAGGAAATTCGCACCCCTATCATAGAAGAAGCTTCTTTATTTGACCGCTCATTGGGAGAAACTACCGATATTGTTCAACAACAGATGTTCCAGATCCGGCGTGATAAGGATAATTTAGTTTTGCGTCCGGAGGGCACGGCTCCGGTGGTCAGGGCCTATTTAGAAAATAATTTAGACAGAAAAAAAACTGTGACTAAATTATATTATTTTGGTCCAATGTTTCGTGCTGAGCGTCCCCAGAAGGGGAGGTTGCGTCAATTTCATCATCTGGGAGTTGAGGCGATCGGCAGTCTTTCCCCGCGTCTGGATATCGAGGTTATTTCATTAAGCGACAGGCTGCTGAAGGAATTAGGTGTTGACGGATATCAAATCTGCGTCAATAGTCTTGGTTGCGTTGAAGATAAGGCAAGGCTCGGACGCGAATTACGGGATAGATTAAATAGCAGATTAGCTGAGTTATGCCCGGAGTGTCAAACGCGTTTTGAGCGTAATATTTTACGGGTTTTAGACTGTAAGAATTCCATTTGTCAAAGGGTAGTTAATAGTCTTGATTTAAACCAGGATTATCTTTGTTCTGCCTGTATGGAACATTTTAAAAAGGTAATTGAGGGGTTAAAGTCATTGAGCATAGATTATAAATTATCTCCTTCGCTGGTACGCGGACTTGATTATTATACCCGTACCGTGTTTGAGGTTAGGCATAGTCAGTTGGGCGCGCAAGATGCCTTAGGCGCGGGGGGCAGATATGATAATATGACTCAGGAGTTAGGCGGTTGTGGCTGCGGGGCTCTTGGTGTTGCTTTTGGGGTAGAGAGAATATTGCTTGTAAGGAACAAGAAGCCGCAGGAGCATATTCGCAGCCTGGTTTATATAATTACGCTTGGTGAAGGAGCCCAGGACAAAGGAGCCTTTTTGCTGCATCTTCTGCGTGATGATAATATATTTGTCGATATGGATTATACATCCCGCTCTTTAAAGGCTCAAATGCGTCAGGCTAACGATTCAGGTGCCAGATTCTGTATAATAATTGGCCAGGATGAATTACAAAAGAGTGTGGTTTCTTTGAAGGATATGGTTTCAGGGAATCAGGAAGAGGTTGAGCAGGCCGAATTAGTAGAAAAGTTAAAACAACGGCTATCAGGTTTGTAATCCGGAGGTTATATGCTGCGAACTCATACCTGCGGGCAATTGACTGCCCAGGATATAGAAAGTGAAGTAACTATTTGCGGATGGGTGGCTTCCCGCCGTGACCATGGCAAGATTATCTTTATTGATTTAAGAGACAGATATGGCATAACTCAGGTGGTATTTATTCCCGGCCGCAAAGACGATGCCTCCAAAGGAGTTTATGAAAAGGCAAAGGAATTAGGCCCTGAATACGTTCTTCTTATTCGCGGCAAGGTAAATCGCCGGCCAAAGGGAACGGATAATCCTAAGATACCTACCGGCGAAATCGAGATTCTGGCAGAGCATATGGATATCCTGAATTCTTGCCGTAGCCTTCCCTTTGAGGTTAAGGAGGATATGAATGTAGGAAGTGACCTGCGTCTTAAATACCGTTATTTAGATCTGCGTCGTAAGAAGGTTTTTAATAATTTGCTTCTGAGGCATAATCTTTATTCTGCTATTCGCGCTTTTTTAAACAAGCAGGGGTTTGTTGAGATTGAGACTCCTGTGTTAACCCGCTCTACCCCAGAGGGGGCGCGGGATTTTCTTGTGCCTTCCAGGCTTTTGCCCCGGCATTTTTATGCCCTTCCTCAGTCGCCGCAGCTATTTAAGCAGATTCTTATGGTTGGAGGGGTTGACCGCTATTATCAGATTGCGCGCTGTTTTCGCGATGAGGATTTACGCGCGGATCGTCAACCGGAATTTACCCAATTGGATTTGGAGATGTCTTATATTCAACAGGAGGATATCTTTAGTTTAATCGAGGCATTGATGCAATATGTTTTTCAGGAGGTATTAGGCTTGCGGATTGAGATACCCTTTCCCCGGATTGAGTTTGCCGAATCGATGCAGCGGTATCAAACTGATAAACCTGATTTTCGTAATCTCAATAAAGCCCAGAAGTTTGCCTTTGTATGGGTGGTCGGGTTTCCTTTATTTAAATACGATGAAAATGAGAAGCGCTGGGTAAGCGAGCACCATCCTTTTACCGCGCCTCAAGGACAAGATATAGATCTATCCGGAGATTCATGGAAAGACGCTAAAGCGCTTGCTTATGATTTGGTCTTGAATGGGGTAGAGATTAGTTCCGGGTCGATTAGGATTCATCAAGAGCAGCTCCAGGAGAAAATATTTAAGATTATCGGTATAGACCAACGCGAGGCAATTTCGCGGTTTGGCTTTTTAATCGAGGCTTTAAAGTATGGCGCCCCGCCTCACGGGGGCATTGCTTTAGGTATAGACAGGTTTTTAAGTATTCTTGCCAATGAACAGACTATCCGGGAGGTAATTGCTTTTCCCAAAACGCAAAGCGGCTGTTGTCTACTGACTGATGCTCCTTCTTCCGTCAATCAGGCGCAGCTGGAGGAATTAGCCCTGGAGATAAAAAAGGAGGCTGAAGATGCATAAGAGAATAACGCTGTTTACGTTGTTTTGTTTTCTATCTGTGCTTATGTGCGGTTGCGCGATAAGAACCTATCCGGTTTACAAGGAAAGGGTGGATCAGGATCTAAGCGTAGGAAATCGCGGTTATCTAATGGGTAAACCAGAGCCTATCGCAGAGGGAACCAGGAGGAGTGTTCGTAAACTTCAGAGGGTTGAGGTGGAGTTTCGTCCGATAAAATTCGGTCAGGAGCCTTCTGTTTCTGTCCCCAAAAAGAGTGTTTCTGCAATTGATGATGAGTTAGAATCTGTTACAGTAGTTTCTGAATCGCAGGCCGGAGTGGTTGTTGCTGATCCGATGGACTCTAAAGTAATGATTATGAAGAAATACAAGGTGCTTAAAGGTGATACTCTTCAGACCATATCCAGAAAATTCTATGGTACATCTAAGCGATGGAAGGAGATTTACGCGGTTAATCAGGAGATACTAAAGGGTCCCGATAAAATCTTCCCCGGCCAGATAATTGAAATTCCGGTTGAGGAGATTACAGGGGTGAAATAAGAGTTTAACCAATGTAACCACGGATGGACACGGACTAATATTATTCAGTAATTCAGCAGGTATTAAGGATATTGGGTAATTAGGATATTAGGATTTGGATATTAGGGGATTAGGATATTAGAAAAAACAAGCTTACCCAGTTCCCTAATTACCTAATCTCCAAATCCCAATCTCCCAATAACCTAATTCCTTTTC
>JAUXFU010000110.1 GCA_030622705.1 Candidatus Omnitrophota bacterium
CCCCATCCCGCAAGCCATATATTCATCCAGTGAGATCTGAGCTGGTATCTTGTACATCCGGGAAATTTCAGCAATACCTTTCAGCATAGGCTTAGGGCCACAGGCAAAAATGGCCGCTGCCAACGGCACGCTACGGGATATATGCTTATTTATCTTCATGCTTGGGGAACTCCGCTTAAGTTCTGAAGGCAGGATTCCTTTTAATAACTGTGTAACCCTGCCTTTAAAACCGGCTGAACCATTATCAGTGGATATCTTAACATTTAAGCCCATACCCGTAAAATCCTTTTGAGATAGAATTTCCTTCTTTGTCTTTGCGCCAATCAATATCTGAATCCTATGCGTAGTGGAATTCAAGGCCTTTATCCGCTTGGCTAAAAACAACAGGGGCGCTATTCCTATTCCCCCGCCTACGAGAATTGAGAGTTGGGAATCGAGAATCGAAAATCCATTGCCCAGCGGCCCTAAAACATTCAGATATTCACCTGTTTGCTTCCTTGACAAAACCTCTGTGCCTTTACCTATTACCTCGTAAAGAATTTCAATAATATTGGGATCTAAATTTTTGATATACCCTCTTCGATGTTGAGCTTTTGAGCTATAACCTGCTCGATGTATACTAAATGGACGCCTTAAAAATGGCTGGTATCTGTCCGATAAACGCAACATAACAAACTGCCCCGGCACAGCAAGACGGGCTATCTTGGGCAGCTTAAGAACTAATTTATAATAATTACCTGACAGGCGAACATTAGAAAGAAGCCTGGATTGTTTCTGGATTATTTTTGGCATTTGGAGCAAAAATAGGTTCCCCGGCCGGCAATACTAATTCTGGTTATTGGCGTTTTACATATAAAACACGGCTCCCCCTTCCGGCCATAGACCATATGATACCTAACATAGTTTCCGGAACTGCCTGATAGCTGCACATACTGATCCATTGAAGAACCCTTATATTTTATTGCCTTTCTCAGCACCGAATTAATCTCCTTAAAAAGACTCTTGCTTTCCGTATCCGATAAAGAAAAAGCAGACCTCCCAGGATGGATCCTGGCCATAAACAGGGCTTCTGCGGCATAGAGATTCCCTATCCCACAGATAAATGTCTGATCCATAAGCAACGGTTTTATCCTGCTCCTTTTATCAGCAAGCATCTCTTTAAATTTATCCGCAGTTAAATCAAATGGCTCCGGACCTAGTTGCCTGATGAATCTTAATGATGTCCAGTCTTCCAGTAATCTTAACTCGCCCAGAAGACGTTTATCATTAAAGTCTAACCACTTACTGCCGGACAATCTAAAGCTCACCCGGCTGTTTTTAGCGTCACCGGGATAAACAAGCTGCCCGCTCATCTTAAGATGCACCGTCAAGGCTTGCCCTGATGATAACTCTATTATCAAAAGCTTGCCTTTTCTTAAAATTTGTTTTATCCTTACATTCCGCAAACCATCCAAGAACTCTTGCTTTTTACATTCTTTAATAACCTTTGGATTATTAACCCTTACCTCAATAATCCTCTTTCCTAAAACAGTCTTTTGCAATTCCTGCTTTATTATCTCAACCTCCGGTAGCTCCGGCATAACTCATTTACCCCCTATATTAAGGACATTGGGTAATTAGGGTATTAGGATTTGGTTATTGGGAAATTAGGATATTAGGAATAGATTAGGTCTATCCTTTAGCATAAAAACGTATAATTTAAAAGCTTTTCTACCAAATCCCCTAATCTGCTAATCTCCAAATCCTAATTTCCTAATATCCTGAGCCCCTTAATTACCGAACAGGTACACCCTGCTGGCTACCTATTATCTTCTTTACTTCGATTATCGCGTTCTCAATTGTTTTGACTTTGATTATTCCCGGAATATCCCAGGATTTCAGACTAAGCACAGGAATACCAAATTGCAAACAATAAGCAATCTCGCAAAGCGTTCCTGCTTCACCAGGCAAGGCCACTACAATATCAGCAGATTTTACTACCAGCGCATTCCTGGCCAACCCCAACCCCGTAGGAATAATTATATCTACATAATCATTAGCATCATTTTTGTTGTAGCCGGGTATAATACCAATGGTTAATCCTCCTGCGACCTTAAAACCCTTACAAGCTGCCTTCATTATTCCGCCTAAACCACCGCAGACGAGAACATCAACCACTTTTGCCAAATTTCTGCCTAAATTCTGGGCTAATTGCTCCCCTTCCTTTAAACAACTGTGCCCACCAATCACACCTACGATTTTCTTACCCATATTAATTTTATTCTGTTTTTCGCTCTTAACTCTGCAATCTTAACTCTTAACTCTGCTTTAATGCGCCTGACAGGACTCGAACCTGTACATATGGCGCCGGAGGCCATTGCGCTATCCATTACGCTACAGGCGCATATTTGAGTTCACTTAAGTACGTCTGTCCTGAGTATAATCGAAGAACAGGCGCACATTCAACTTCGCTGAGGTAATCAAAAGAGGCTTAATTGCTCCTCAGACTTTGTTTGTCTCTCCTCATCGCTAAATATAGCAATCTTCCCGTATTCACCGTCAAAGCCGGGTTGAATAATAACGCGGCCCTCACGTACACGCAAGATGGCTTCAGCTATACGCCCAGGCAAATTCCTTTCTAAATCCACTTTTCCTGCCCGCAGGAGAATCTCAAATTCCGATCCAAACTTGGCTATACTCATTCGATATTCGGACTCAACTGCTTTAGCAGCCTTACCCACCCCTTTTACCTCAGCGATTATTTCATCTAAGGGAACAAGGTTTTTGTAAGGAATAACGTTATCGGGCACATAACCATCCGGGCGATCAGATAACTGCTCTACCCGGTTCATCACCCCTACGGTTAATGATCTTGCGCATTTTGGGCAGATCTTTTTATGCGCCTTTGTCTCTTGCGGAGAAAACCTTACCCCGCAAAGCCGGTGCCCGTCAAAATGGTACTTTCCCTCCTGAGGAAAAAATTCTACGGTACTCAAAAACCTGCTTTTGTCTTTGTCTTTTAAGGTATCAATAATAGCTTTATAGGTCAATTCGCAGTCAAAAATATTTGCCTCCCGGCCAATGCGCGATGGACTGTGAGAATCGCTATTGGAAATTAGGCTGAACCGATCCAGGCAGGAACAACGCCAATTCATCGCCGGATCACTACTAAGACCCGTCTCAAGCGCAAAAATCTTTGAGGTCTGCTCTTCAAAGCAATCCTCAATCCGGTCAAAACCGGACATTGAGCCAAATAACCCAAACCATGGCGTCCACACATGCGCAGGAACAAAAAAACAGTTTTCGTCAATATCAAAGATTATCCTGGCCAGCTCCGCTGCATCAATACCTAATATCGGCCGGCCATCTGAAGCCAAATTCCCTCTGCGGCTTAAAGCGCTATTTATCTTATCTACTGTCTTAAACGACGGCGCAAAGATAAGATTATGGATACGATAACCCCTGCCATTCTTCGAATAAATACTGCTGATCTCGACAGTCAGCATAAAATGAATATCCCGGTACTTGAACAAACCATTACCGAAATCCTCTAAATTCGCCTTTAGCTCTTCAAGCCACAAATGATGGGTAAAATCGCCGGTTCCCATCAGGGTTACGCCTTTAAGTTTTGCCCATTCGGCAATATGCTCAATATCCATATTCCGGCTCGTTGCCCGGCTGTATTTAGAATGAATGTGAAAATCAGCTATAAATTCCATTACGGACCTCCACTTAGTTTAACCTTTAGGGTTAACAGGAATATGTAAGGTCTATCCTGTTGGATTATTACATAAAGTTATAACGAATTTATTCCCTATACGCGACCTCTCCGTTACAAATAGCGTATTCAACAACACCTCGCAGCTTAGACCTAAGGAATGCTGAATTTCTACATTTAGATAAAAAACCCTCCTTCCTGACCGTCCATTCCCTGTTAGGATCTACAATAATTATATCAGCATCCTTCCC
>JAUXFU010000185.1 GCA_030622705.1 Candidatus Omnitrophota bacterium
GGACACCCTTCTCCCACGAGGGAGATGGACAACGGATATTACGCAGTTGTTCGATTATAAATTTGACCTCGATCCCTGAACGAAAAGCAAGAGAAACAAGCCGCCCAATTGCCTCTAATTGACTCGCCGCGCAACCTCCCGCTTTCCCCATCTGGGTAAAAACCTCAAATGGCCAACCCTGCTTATCCGAATTGATAGTAATGTACAGATTACCGCAACCAGTGGTGACCTTAGTAGTTGTGCCTATAGTAACCTCGGGCCGCGGACGGGGAACAAGCTTTCCCGCGTCTAACTTAAACTCTTCCCTGGCGACGGCTGTTTTATGTTCGCCGGCAATATTAAGAACCTGCTCCTGGCGGCTTCTATCGCGATAAACCGTAATTCCTTTACAGCCCTTCTCATAAGCCAAAAGGTACGCCTTACGCACATCTTCTACCGTAGCATCGTTAGAAAAATTTATAGTTTTACTAACCGCGTTATCCGTATACCTCTGGAAAACTGCCTGCATTTGTACATGCCATTCCGGCAGAATATCATGAGCGGTAATAAATACCTGTTTTATATCCGCGGGAATCTCATCAATCTTCTGGATTGAACCGGCCTGCGTAATTCTTTCCATTAATTTCCGGCTGTAAAAACCACGCTGCCTTGCTACCTGCTCAAAAATCGGGTCAATCTCAATAAGCTTATCATTATCCATAACATTGCGATAATAAGAAATAGCAAATAAAGGCTCGATGCCCGAAGAGATGGGCCCAGAGATAATACTGATTGTTCCGGTAGGCGCGATGGTAGTCAGGGTAGCATTTCTTAACCGCAGGCCCTGTTTCTCCGGAATACTGTCTTTAAACGCCGGGAACACACCCTTTGCTTTGGCTAATTGGCAGGATTTATCCCTTGCTTGTTTAATTATAAATGACATCAGTTTATCGGCTAATTTTATCGCCTCATCACTATCGTAGGGTATACCCAGCCGCATCAGAAGGCTTGCCCATCCCATAACTCCTAATCCAATCTTGCGAGTCAGCTTAGTTGCCTTTTCAATCTCGGGCAGAGGAAATTTATTTACATCGATAATATTATCCAGAAAATGCACCGCTAAAACAACGGCCTGTTTCAACTTTTGCCAATCAACCCTATAGCCTGAAGCTGTGTTTTTTAGCATCTGCGCCAGGTTAATCGAACCCAAATTACAGGACTCAAAGGGTAGAAGGACTTGTTCTCCGCAGGGATTTGTCGATTCATATTTTCCTAATTTAGGCGTAGGATTAAATTCATTCATTCGGTCTATAAAAATTACCCCCGGCTCGCCGTTTTTATGTGCCTGAGTGATAATTAAATCAAAAACCTCAACTGTATTAAGCTGACCCGTTATCTTTTTTGTATTTGGGTCGATTAAATCATAATCGGCGCCCTTTTTAAATCTTCTTATAAAATCCTCGGTTATTGCCACGGAAATATTAAAATTGGTTATTTCTTTGAGTTTATCTTTACAGGTAATGAATTCCAATATATCCGGATGGTCAACCCTTAAAATTCCCATGTTGGCGCCCCGGCGGACACCCCCCTGACGCACCGCGTGAGTAGCCGCGTCAAAAACCTTCATAAAAGAGATCGGGCCGCTGGCTAAACCTCCGGTAGTATTAACAATGCTGTCTTTAGCTCTTAGGCGGGAAAAACTCATTCCGGTTCCCCCTCCGGTACGATGAATTATTGCGCACGCCTTCACAGCATCAAAAATTGATTCCATTGAGTCCTCAATGTTAATCACAAAACAAGCGGATAATTGCCCAAGCTGCCTACCGGCATTAATTAGAGTGGGTGTGTTTGGCATAAATTCCAAGGAGAACATCATATTAAAAAAATCTTCCTCTGTTTTCTTTATTTCCTCTGTTGATTTGCCATATAATTTATCAACCCCTGCAACTGTCCCAGCGACACGCCTGAACATCTCTTCCGGGGTTTCGCTAACCTGGCCTTGACTATTTTTCTTAAGATACCTCCTTTTTAAAACCTTTAAAGCATTTTCTGACAGATTAAGCTTCATCCCTACCTCCCGTATAATATTACCTCGAATCTCTTATATCAGCACTATGTTAGATTTTGGCTAATGTTATGCATTATACTAATATTGAATATCCCTATCGGCAACTCCCAATAGAGTTTAACTTAGATTGATTGACTTGTCAAGAGAAAAGTGCTATATGTAGGGGTTTTTTATTTACAATACACAACAAATAGTA
>JAUXFU010000135.1 GCA_030622705.1 Candidatus Omnitrophota bacterium
CGCTGGGAAATTAAAACCTCAATTGAAGACGCTACCAGATACGGCTCAATACCCATATCCAGCATCCGCGCCACACCAGAGGCCGCATCATTCGTATGCAGAGTAGAGAAAACCAGATGTCCGGTTAATGAACTGCGGATAGCCAGTTCTGCGGTCTCAGGATCACGCACCTCTCCTACCATCATTACATCCGGGTCATGACGCAAAACGCTGCGCAGGGCAGAAGCAAATGTTAAATTAATCTTGGGATTCACCTGAATTTGGGTAATATCCCCTAACTGATACTCAACCGGGTCTTCTATTGTGATAATCTTAATCCCTACTGAATTTATCTCTGTCAGCGAGGCATAAAGGGTCGTTGTCTTCCCACTCCCCGTAGGTCCGGTAAGAAAAATGACCCCGTGAGGCTTCTTAATTATCTTGTGCAGCTTCTCTAAATCTCCGGATAAAAATCCTAAATCCGAAAGGTTTAAAAGAAGCTGCGTGGGCAATATACGTATCACAATATTCTCCCCATATGAAGAAGGAAGCACGGAAATACGCAAATCTATCTCTTTGTCCTTTACCTTTACCTTTGCCCGGCCATCCTGGGGCAAACGCCGCTCCACTACGTCAAGGCCGGAGATAATCTTAATCCGCGATATCATCGCTGAATAAAGAAATTTTATCTGGGCGGGAACCCCGATATTATAAAGCACCCCGTCAATCCGCTGCCTGATCCTGACAGAATCGCGGTAGGGTTCAAGGTGAATATCGGTGGCGCGGTTCTTAATCGCCTCGGCTAAAATCTGATTAACCAGCTTTATTACCGACGCGTCCTCAGCGCTTTTTTCCAGATCCTCAATAGGCACTGCCTGCCGGGCAAATACCGGCTCTTTCTGCTTGCTCGTATCCTGCAAGATCTCTTCCACCGTATCCGCAGCCACGCCATAACATTTCTTGATTGCCTCAAGAATCTCTTTTTCCGGCGCGAGCACCCGCTTTACTTTATAACCCAAATCCGTCTTTATCCCCTCGCTCAACCAGGGATTAAACGCGTCGAATATCGCGACGGTAAGCGTATCGCCCTCAAACTCCAACGGCATAAATTTATAATGCCGGACTAACCTTATTGGTATTTTCTTGATTACATCCTCAGCAACCGCAACGTTAGAAAGCTGCGCATAGAACTTCATCCCTAACTGCTGAGAAAGCAACTCTAAAAACTCCTCCTCTTTTATAAAACCCAGCTGAATAAGTATCCTGCCTATGGGCTCCTTGGTTTTACGCTGCTGCTCAAGAGCGATGTTTAACTCTTTCAGGGAAATTATTCCCTTTTTAATAAGGATATCGCCGATTTTGAACATTTCTTTACTCCTGTTGATTTATATTACACATCCCTCGTGTCTAAAATAGCGTCATTGCGTGCGCAGCGAAGCAATCTCGTCAGAGGGATCGCTTCGGCATTTCATGCCTCCATATCTAACAATGACATTTTCCATTAAAAAATAGCTTCTATTTTGGACAGTTATGATTGCACATAGAAATCTGTTCTCTAAATGTGCCATTATATTAAAAAACATTATTGGACACATTTATTCCACAGAATCAATCATATATAATTTTGACTCACTCACCCTGTCTAACTCACCCTTAAGAATTTTCTCGCAGCTGCTCAGTGTATCAACCAAAGAAACGTAAACTCCCTTTCTGCCCGTATAATCCTCGGCAGTAAAAAACGGCTGGGTAAGAAAATTCCGGATCCTCTTTGCCCGTTCAAAGATTTGCCTTTCATCATCGGATAATTCATCAACCCCGATAATCGCGACTAACCTTGTTAATTCACTATACCGGCGCAGAATACGCAGTACCTCCTGAGAAATCTCAAAGTGCCTGCTACCGATAATCTGCGGATTCAGATAGGCGTTTGACGACTGCAGTGGGTCAATTGCCGGATAAAACCCCTGCTGTACGTATTCACGCGAAAGCACGATAATTGAATCCAGATAAGCAAAAATAGCCACAACCGCAGGATCCGTAAGATCATCGGCAGGAACATACACTGCCTCTACCGCAGTAATCGAAGAACCCTCCCGCCAGCGGATCCGTTCATGAAAACTGCCAACCTCGGAAGATAATGTAGGCTGATACCCGCTCTCCGAGGGAATACGTCCCAACATCGCGGATAACTCCCCTCCTGCCTGCACAAAACGATAAACATTATCCAGAAAAAAAAGTACATCCTTGCCATCGCGCTGAAAGCTCTCTGCAAAGGTTATCCCCGTATTTACTACCTCAAACCTCGCTGCCGGACTTTCATTCATCTGGCCAAAAACCATAACAATCTTATTCAAAACATCTGTTTTTTTGAATTCGTAATATAACTCATTACCCTCGCGCGTTCTTTCGCCTGCTCCGCAGAATACGCACGCCCCGCGATGAAGCTTGACAATATTATGAATTATCTCCAGAGTCAACAAACTCTTTCCCAAAGCAGCGCCGCCGATAATACCTGTTTTTGAACCCTTAACCAGGGGGAATAAAAGATCAATTACCTTAATCCCTGTTTCCATGATTTGCAGGCCCTCAAGCCTCCTGACCCCCAGCAATCTTGATCCTTCAAATTTATTCTCTTTAATCGCAAGGCTGCCTGGCTGCGGAAAATCCTTGTTTTTATCAATAGGCTCTCCTAAAACATTTAACACCCGGCCAACTACCAACTCTGCTTTATTTATGCAAATAGGTGCTTTAGTCCTGCGCACAACTGCCCCGCGCGTAAGTCCGTAAGCCGGCTGGAAACAAATACAACGCACGGAATTCTGCCCAAAATACTCAACTACCTCAAAAACAACCGGCTTACCCTCACAATTAAACGCCTTCAGCGCCTCGGATATTCCGGGCAATTCTTCCCGTTCGGGAAAAACTACGTCAACTATCGAACCGTTTACAGCGCTTATTTTCCCTGTCATTTTTTTCTTTAGAATTAAGGATTAAGGATTAAGTAACAATGACAAAAAAGGAAACTTAATCCTTAGAGCGAGCAAAGCGAGCGTCTTAATACTTAATCCTACTAAAACACCTTATTCTCCTGGCAAAAGCCGGCAAACCCCTGATTTAACTCCTGCTTAAGCCTTGCTGGTAATTGCATATTTTTATTCAACTCCGCGACCAATCCGGGCTTGTTCTTTTTTAAATAAGCAAAGATTCCTTCTTTAAATTGCCGCCTGCCCTCTAAACTCAAAATCTCTAAAATCTTCCTCTGAAATGCGTAAAACAGCGCAACCTCCTCAGCAAACTCAACCGGCTGATTCGATATCTGAACAAATAGCTCAGCTAAGGAACGCCCGCGCTCTAACTTTTGCTTCAC
>JAUXFU010000162.1 GCA_030622705.1 Candidatus Omnitrophota bacterium
CTATGTTTAGGGCAAGATATTCACATGTTCACAGTTATTCACAAAAAGAAAAAGTCGCCCAAAAAGAAAAAGAATTACTACTGGTTTAATCATGAAAACAGGACATTTTAACTTTGGCTTGACAGGCAGGCAAGGCAGGGTTGACTTGTAGCGTCTGGGGCAGTATAATAGAACAGTATAGTTTGTAATAAAATACCTGCCTGCATTACACGGGAATACAGGAGAAAGCATTGCGCTAATGCATTAATTACCTAAATTTTAAGGGTATTATGTAATTAGTTTTATTGAGTTAGCGCAGAGTTTTATATTTATCGAAGGAGGGAAATAATGATGCTGGAACAGGAAAAGAAGCAGGAGGTGATTAAAGAATTCAAAGTTCATACCAAAGATACAGGTTCGACTGAAGTGCAGATTGCTCTTTTGACTGAACGGATAAATATTTTAAGCCAGCATTTTTCCCGCCATAAGAAAGATATGCATTCTCGCCGGGGATTGTTGGTTATGGTGGGTAAGCGCCGGCGCCTGCTTAATTATCTAAAAAAGAAAGATAACAAAAAATATGAGGAGATTTTGGGAAAATTAAATTTAAGAAAATAAAAGAAAGGGAGAGATGAATATAAAAAAAATTAAATTTGGCAATAATGATTTGATCATCGAAACAGGAAAATTAGCTAAACAGGCAAATGGGTCTGTGTTAGTAAGTCTTGGCGGAACAGTGGTTTTGGTGACTACATGTATGTCTTCAGAAATCAGGGAAGAAATGAGTTATTTTCCTTTATTTGTGGAATATCGGGAAAAAACTTATGCTGCCGGCCGTATCCCGGGTGGATTTTTCAAGCGCGAAGGCCGGCCGTCGGGAAGCGAAATTTTAAGTGCCCGTCTTATTGACCGGCCGATAAGGCCTCTTTTTCCTAAGGGTATGCTTAATGAGGTTCAGATAATGGCAATTGTTCTTTCCAGCGATGGGGAAAATGCCCCAGATATATTGGCAGTGATTGGTGCTTCAACCGCACTGTCTATTTCAGATATTCCATTTACTGGTTCGGTAGCTGCCTGTCGTATAGGTTATTTGAAGGAGCAATTTCTGCTGAATCCCACTTATCAGGAATTAGAGAAGTCAGGATTAAACCTGATAGTAGCGGCGACTAAGTCCGGTATAGTTATGCTTGAGGCAAAGTGTAATGAGGTTAGCGAGGAGGTCTTCTTATCAGCAGTAGAATTTGGCTGGAAGGGTTTACGGGATGTTTTTGCAGCCCAGGAGGACTTTATTAAAAAGAATGCTAAACCCAAAAAACAGATCCATTGTAAAGAAATTGACGTTGATTTACAAAAGCAGGTTGCAGATTTATCCAAGGAAAGGTTTCAACATATTTTTTCTCTTAGCAAAAAAGAGGAACGGGAGGAAGCAATTAATTTGTTGAGCAAGGAATTAGAAGAAAAGCTTACTCTTCTTGGTTTCGCTGCGCCGGATATAAAGGCAGCTTTAGTAGAGGTCGAAGAAAAGAGCGTGCGGAATTTTATTTTACGAGAAAAGAAACGTCTGGATGGCCGGGCATTGCAGGAGATTCGTCCGATTTCCTGCGAGGTAGGCGTTCTTCCGCGTACCCACGGCTCAAGTCTATTTACGCGCGGCCAGACTCAAAGTCTCTGCGTGACTACTTTGGGCACGGGAGAAGATGAACAACTTGTTGAGGCGTTAGAAGGCAAGCGGTATAAATCATTTATGCTGCATTATAATTTTCCTCCGTTTAGCGTAGGCGAAACAGGGCCGGTGCGTGGTCCTGGAAGGCGGGAAATTGGACATGGTAGCTTAGCAGAGAAGTCGTTGGCTTGTGTTATGCCTTCTAAAGAAGAATTTCCTTACGCGGTCAGGGTAGTTTCCGAGATTCTGGAATCCAATGGTTCTTCAAGCATGGCAAGTGTTTGTGCAGCTTCTTTATCTTTAATGGATGCCGGTGTGCCTACAAGAGAGGCAGTGGGTGGTATTGCCATGGGGTTAATTCAGGAAGGCAGCGATACGGTTATTCTTACCGACATTGCCGGCTTAGAGGATCATTTTGGCGATTGTGATCTGAAGGTTGCCGGTACTACAGCCGGGATAACCGCTGTGCAGTTAGATTTAAAGATTGACGGGATAAGCATTGCTTTATTAAATCAGGCTCTTTATCAGGCGAAAGAAGCAAGACTTACAGTTTTAGAAAAGATGTTCAAGATAATTAGTAAACCGCGTTCGGAAATATGCGAATTCGCCCCTCATATCGATATTCTTAGAATTAATCCTGAGAGAATTGGCGACTTAATTGGCCCCGGGGGGAAGAATATCAAAAGAATTATCAATACAACCGGTGTTACCATTGATATTCAGGATGATGGCCGGGTTTTGCTTGGCTCGACCAATAGTACTGCTTCAGAAAACGCAAAAGCCTTAATCAGGGATCTTACTGAGGATGTAGAGGTAGGCAGGATTTATGCGGGTAAGATAAAACGGATTATGCCCTTTGGTGCATTCTGTCAGATTAGCTCAGGTAAGGAAGGTCTTATTCATGTTTCCGAATTAGCGGAGCAATTTGTTAAGAATGTGGAGGACGCGGTTAAGATTGGCGATGAGGTTAAGGTTAAGGTAGTTGGGATTGATCAATTAGGACGAATTAATCTGAGTATAAAACAGGCCAAACAGCAAAGTAGCGAGAAAGATGCTTAAAATCACAAATTACAAATCACAAATTATCCCCTGTAATCTAAAAGATTGCGGGGACTAATCCTGCGAAATTC
>JAUXFU010000156.1 GCA_030622705.1 Candidatus Omnitrophota bacterium
AATGTAATTTTTGTAATAGAAAGTATGATTGTGTTAATGAAAGCCGTCCGGGCGTAACAAGCGCTGTGTTGACTCCGGATCAGGCTCTTCATTATCTTGGGTATGTTTTGAAAAACAATCCCAATATTTCCGTTGTGGGAATTGCCGGCCCGGGGGACCCTTTTGCCAATCCCAAAGAAACAATGCAAACTCTGACGATGGTCAGAGAAAAATACCCGGAGATAATTTTGTGTCTGGCTACAAATGGGCTTAACATTGTCCCTTATATAGAAGGACTCGCGGAGCTTAATATAAGCCATGTGACTATTACCGTAAATGCTATTGAACCGGGAATTGGCGCCAGGATATATTCCTGGGTGTGGTACAAACAAAAGTTGTACAATGCCGGCGAGGGGTTCAGGGTATTGCTGGATAACCAGCTCAAGGCGATCAAAGCCCTTAAAGAAAAAAAGGTTATAGTGAAGGTCAATACGGTGATAATACCGGGCATAAACGATTCTCACGTTGAGGCCGTTGCCGAAAGAATGTCAGAGTTAGGGGTAGATATTCACAATTGTATCGGTTACTACCAAACTAAAGGGGCTATTTTTGAGAATATCGAAGAACCTTCCGTTGAATTTGTTCAAAGGGTCAGGAAGGAGGCGGGGAAATACCTTACTCAGATGTATCATTGTGTCAGGTGCAGGGCAGACGCGGTAGGTTTATTAGGAGAAGATAACTTAGCCTGTTTTAAAAAATTAAAGGAGTGCGGCAATGAAAAAACCTCAATACCACATTTTTGTGTGTAATTCATTCAGGCTTACGGGTGAACCTCAGGGTGTATGCAATAAAAAAGGGGCTGTGGTTCTTCTTCAGTATATTGAGGAAGAAATAATTGATAGAGGCATGGATGCTATGGTGTCCGGCACCGGGTGCCTTAAAGCGTGTGAAAAAGGGCCGGTTATGATAGTTTATCCGAATAATTATTGGTACGGCGGGGTGACCGAGGAGGCAGTTGATAAAATTCTTGATGCTCTTGAGGATGACAGAGCCGTGGCGGAATACTTAATTGGATGAAAGAACTTAAAAAACAGATAAATAAAATTATTCACGGCCGTAAGATAAAAGATGGAATTGTGCGGATAAAAACAAAAGTGCTATCGGTAAAAGAAGCGATAGGAAACCCAGAGCATAATGACTATCCCATCCAAAAAGGGCGGGAAAGACTGATGCAGGCTGATTTTAACGGCGCTTATGGTGTAGCTTTTACGGATATGTTTGGCGATTATGAAGGCTCTCTTTATGAGATAATAAATATGGAACTAAAAAACAATTTCAGGCGGGCAGTTTTTATTTCAACTATCAATGCAGTCTTAAGCTATCTTGGGTTGGTCGATAAGACGAGTCACTGCAGGAACGAGGGTCCTGTTAACTGCCGGAAAGAAATAGTTGAATTTATAAGAGATAACTTTGGAAATCCAAAGATATTTCAGGCAGGTTTCCAGCCCCGTTTTGTAGAGGTATTAAACAGAAAGTTCGAGTTTCGCGTAACTGACATAGATAAAGATAATATTGGGAAGAAGATTAATGGAGTAACAGTAGAGTCTGCCGGCGATACAGAAAAAAACATAGAATGGTGTGATGTGGTATTTGCAACAGGGTCAACTTTTGTTAATGAGACTTATAAGCAATTTGTAGTAAAAAGCAAACCAACTGTATTCTATGGTGTAACCTGTGCCGGGGCAACGTATCTTTTGAATCTGAAGAGATACTGCCCGCAAGGATTGTAGCCAAGAGGGGATAAAGGAAAATGGATAAAAAAGAAAGGAAATGAAGAAAGTCAGTCTATTGATAATTCCAGGGATTATTCTTCTTGGCATAACGGCTTGCAGTAAGAATCAGCAAGTAAGCGGAAGGCCTATCCGGATAGCTGTGGAATTTACCACCCATTCTGCCTGCGCGCATATAGCAAATCAAAAAGGGTGGTATGAACAGGAGGGCTTAACTGTTACCAGTTATAAAAATTATGTAACCGGCATGGCTCTGGCTGCTGCTCTCTCAAAAGGCGATATTGATGCTGCTTATATTTGTTTGATTCCGGCTATAAATGCTAAAGCTAACGCTAATATACCGATAAAGATTGTCGCCGGTATCCATAAGTACGGTTATGGGTTTGTTATTAATTCCGATAAAGTTAAAAGCATTGACGACCTGAAAAAGGAAGGGATTTGTATCGGATGTTCTCGTGAAGGCAGTCCGCTGGATGCGCTTTTACATAAAATGATACAAAAATATCGCTTAGATAAAAAACAAATATTAAGAAAGGTTAGAAGGATGAATCCGCCAAAACTGCTTCTTGCGCTTAAAATGGGGCAATTGGATACGGCTTTTATCTGTGAACAGTTTCCGAGCATGGCAGAGGAATTGGGGTTTAAAGTATTTTTAACTGCCAAAGACCTCTGGCCTGATATGCAGGGCAGTATTTTGGTTGTTAGGGAAGAGTTCTTAAGAGAACATTCTGATATGGTTAAAAAATTGGTAAAGGTTACTAAGCGCTCAACACAGTTTATCAATGAACATCCCGAAGAGGCTGCAAAGATTGTTGCCGGAGGGTTACAGGTTGCCGGGAAAAGGATATTTCCCGTTAAAGCTATAGATACGGCTTCTAAGCTTGAGATTACGCCCTCGCCGATATTAAAATCTTTGACTACAAGGTTAGTTAACACTACTGATATTAATCTACGAGAAATCCGGGAAGCAATAGATGTTTGCATGGAGTTAGGATACCTAAAAGAGTCATTTAAGGCAGAAGATTTTATTGATTTGAGGTTTCTTGAATGAAAAAGATAAAAGCTGTTTATAGTGTAATTCCTGTGTTAG
>JAUXFU010000117.1 GCA_030622705.1 Candidatus Omnitrophota bacterium
CCTTTTTCTTCCCTTTGCCAACGGAAATCCTTCACTATTCCAGCGATATGTTTAATTCTTCTGCGCTGCGCCGCAAACAGCTTCTGTTGTTTTTCAAACGGGATAGCTTCATACAAAGGCGTATAATTCCCGGGCATCCGGATTACAAACCCGGCTGAAAGGTTTAAGCCCTGTTTTTTGAGTTGTCTCGCGGTTTGCCCGAGAGTATCGGCTGCCATACCCCCGCAGGTCGCGATAGCAAAGATATATTTATCTTTCTGCGTCTTTATCTTGCTTATAAAATCCACCACAATCAAAGGCATACCAAACATATACACAGGAAAAATTATGCCTACGCGCTCAGCCGAAAAATCAATTTCCTGATTAATTATTTTCGGAATTGAAACAATATCCGCGTCAGCTAACTCATCCGCTAAATCACGGGCTGCCTTCAGACAATTACCTGTCCCGGAAAAATAAAAGATAGCTGTTCTCATATTAATCGATGAATTCTTCAGACACTTATATACTCAACGTATTATACCACGGCAAGAAACTTCGCACACCAACAAAGTTGGTGTACTTAAGGACTAACTGCCAAGGCTATAAAACCCTCCCCTGGAGGCCGCGCTATTTTCAGGGCTGCTGCCTTATCTTAGCTATAAAAGATTCCTTCTCGTCATAAATCTCGCCGAAGAGCTCCTCTAAAACGTCCTCCATAGTTAAAAGCCCTATGTTTTGCTTCGCGCTATTTTGGACAATAAACAGATGCTGGTGATAAGCCTGAAACTTCTCTAACAGCTTATCCGCCTTTTCGTTATCACCTACGAATATGGGCCTTGATATAAAATCGTTTACCTTAACCCCATAATTATCCTTAGCAATCTCCTTCAGCAGTGTCCTCTGCTGGCATATCCCTACAATATTAGAAATTCCTTTTTCGTAAATGGCAATCCTGCTATAGGGTGAATTGATTATTGCCTCTTTTGCCTCTGAGAGGGACATGTCAGCCTGCAGCGCGTATATATTTTCTATGGGCTTCATCATCTGAGATGCCTTTAGGTCATTTAGCTTAAACACCCTGTTGCACAACGTCTCTTCATCGGTTTCAACGGTCCCCGCGTCCCTGCCTAATCTTAACATAATCTTTATCTCTTCCTCCGTGACCTTTGGCAGCCTGGATTTACCTTTAAACGGGCTTGAGGCTAAAATCAAAACCCCGACCAGCGGCCTGAATAGCCATATCAGATAATGCAGCGGCTTAGCGGACAATAAGGAAACTCTGGCCTTATAGTGCTCGCCGATAGTCTTGGGGATAACCTCGGAGATAACAATGATAGCAAAGGTTATAAGCGCGGAGGCAATTCCCAGCCAGCGGCTACCAAACATATCCGTTACCCACTGGCCTACAAAAATAGACCCAACAATATTAACCGCGTTATTAAGTATAACAATAGTAGCAACGGCTAAATGAATGTTCTCCTTAATAAAAAGAAGGGTTTTGGCGCCTTTTCGTTTTTGCTCGAATAAAATCCTTGCCTTTACAAACGGCAGGCTCAAGATAGCCGCTTCTACCATCGAACATACACCCGAAAGAAAAAGAATAGCTATAATTAATATAACTAATGAAATCATATTATCTATATCCTCCCATAAATCTTTGTCATCTCCAAAAGCTTCTTAGCCGACGCCAGGCCTAATTGCCTGGGTAGAATACGCCATTGCCAGTTTCCCCGCGTCTTCCCGGGCTTATTCATCCGTGCCGCTTGGTCTAAACCAAGAATATCCTGCATCGGGAAAATAACCATGTTTGCCACCGAGGCCATAGCCAGCCTGATTAATTCCCAATGAAGCTGTTTTGCCGGAACCTCTCTTCCCAGATAACGAAACAATCTGGCCTTATCCTTCAAACCGGCGTCTTCTTTAAACCATCCCGCGATTGTATTGTTATCGTGTGTGCCGGTATACACCACACATAATTTCTCATAGGTATGCGGTAAATAGGGATGCGCGGGATTATCCTCGTTAAATGCAAAAAGAAGCACCTTCATCCCGGGAAATTCAAAGCGCCGCACAATCTGTTTTACATCAGGCGTAATATGCCCAAGGTCCTCGGCAATAATCGCACGAGAAGAGAAATGCTTAAGCAGTATATTAAAGAAATCTTCCGCGGGTACTCGGACCCACTGCCCGTTAATCGCGGTTTTTTCCCCCGCCGGAACCTCCCAGTATGCCACCAGGCCCCGGAAGTGGTCAACCCGCACTAAATCATAGAGATTCAGGATATGCCCGATTCTTTGAATCCACCACTTATACCCTGTCTGCTGTAACGCCTCCCACCTATACACAGGATTACCCCAAAGCTGCCCGGTACGGCTGAAATAGTCCGGTGGAACACCCGCGATAAAATCAGGCTTCTTTTCTTTATTCAGTTTAAAAATACCGGGATTACTCCAGACATCCGCGCTGTCGTATTTAACATAGATGGGGATATCGCCGATAATCCGGATATTTTTCTGGTTACAATAGCGCCTGAATGAAATCCATTGCCTGAAAAAAATATATTGAAGTAATTTCTCCCTCTCAACTCTATCCTGAAACTGCTTTTTTGAACCCTCTAAAGCATCCGCTTGTCTATCGCGTATCTCTCTAGGCCAATCGCTCCATACCCGCCCGGGGAAATAACTCTTAAGAGCGATAAAAAGCGCGAAATCATCAAGCCAATACGCGTTATCTAAACAGAATTTTTCATAATCAGATTTATCTGTCTTTTTCCTGAACCGTTGATAGGCTACATCCAGAAGCCGCTGTTTATAATCAATAACCTTATCATAATCAACTCTTTGCTTAGGAAAATCAGGCAACGGCTTACAATCCTGCCGCGTGAGGAATCCGTCTTTAATCATACATTCGGGGCTAATCAAAAGAGGATTATAGGCAAAGGCGGAAGCGCTGCTATAAGGAGAATTACCCTCAATAGGATCGGTCGGATTTAAAGGAAGAATCTGCCAGAAACCCTGTTTGGTTCGCGATAAGAAATCCAAAAACTTATACGCCCCTGGCCCTAAATCTCCAATTCCAAAAGGCGAAGGAAGAGAAAATATATGAAGAAGAATCCCGCTTCCCCTTGTTTTCATTTTCTCTCCTTGCTAACTAATAAATTTATATCTCTTTCCGGCAATCTATTGGAAAATGGTGCGCTTGATTAATAAAACGGGTGGGAAATAGTATTCCATAAACAAAATGATGCTTGTATTGATTACACAAACGAAAATTCCTTAAAATACCTTACTCTTGCTTCGCCGCTTAGACAAAGAGATAAAGTGCCGAGGGTGAGAATCGGACTCACCACGCCGGCCTTTTCAGGGCCGCGCTCTACCACTGAGCTACCTCGGCATCGTAGTTGACTGCCATTGTTAATCTCTGTCTAATAATCACTATCTATTGCCCGCTATAAAGTTACGAAGCCTGCTCTAAAATCTTAACAAAGATATCCTCTGCCAGACTCATATTAGGCAACCCCAGCTTGTTGCGCGCGGAAACCTTCACCCGAACAGTAGTCTTAGTCAACCGCAGAAGCTGCACGATTACGCGGCTGGAGTTAACCTCCATTTCCAGGTAGCCTCTGGTTTCATCCTCAGTCTTGATCACGCCTCTTATCCCGGCTACGGTTTTTACGGAGTTCCAAAGCGCGTTGTAATCCTTATCCGTCTGACCTTCAATAGTATCTTGGCTTATCGCGTATC
>JAUXFU010000062.1 GCA_030622705.1 Candidatus Omnitrophota bacterium
CCCTTAAAGGAAATTACCCCTGAGGCATTTACTGAAAAAGGAATTGTTTTTCAAATAGGCATTGCTCCTCGAAGAATAGATATACTTACCTGCGTTGATGGGGTTGAATTTGATAATGCCTATAAAGACAAGGAAGAAATAGAAATTGAAAGCCTCAAAATCCCCTTTATCTCCAAAGCAAACCTCATAAAAAACAAAGAATCTACCGGTAGAGAAAAAGATAGATTAGACGTTAAATATTTAAAAAATAATAAAGATGTAAATTAGGACAACGCTCCCCAAGGGGATACTCTGGCCTGTTATAACTATTTAAATTTCAGCCCCTAACACCGTCATCCTGCGGCTCGACCGCAGGATCCACCCAACACCGTCATCCTGCGGCTTGACCGCAGGATCCAAAGAGAAGACGTTAAAAAAAAGAAAAATCTCACACAAAGATACAAGGAGAGTAATATGGCTGTATATGTATATTGCATAAAAGATGACTATAAATATCCATCTTCCATAAAGGGGGATAAATTCGAAAATGAATGGTTAAAATTGGACGAGGACGGTACCATAATCGTAAGGGGTTCGAATAAAAATGGTTATGCCTGGGATGGATGCAGTCCTAAGATTAAGATAAAAGATGTTTATTTCGGAACACCGGAAGGCGTTTTGAATTTTGAAACCGGCAGAAGCAAGACCTATTATGCTTCATTAATTCATGATGTGCTTTATCAATTCAGTGAACAGATTAAATCATTTGTTAAGCGCAAACAGGCTGACAGGGAGTTTGATATTATTCTAAAACAGCACAAATTTGAATTTGCAAGGCTATATTACGGCGTTGTGCGCCTGTTGAGTTGGCTCTTTTGGTAAAATAATCGAAAGTTTCAAAGAGCTTCAGGAATATCCTTTGTATCAATTCCTACCCGGCCTTTCTTTTCTTTTTAATTGACCCCGCGCGTTTTATCCATTAAAATATAACACTATGAACAGAACTATTGGTATTATCGGCTGCGGGAATATGGGTGAGGCAATTATTTCTGCTCTTAAAAGCAAGGGGAAACAGGTCATTATATATGATATAGACAAAGGCAAACTAAATAAGGCCGTAAGAAAATACCGGGTAAACAGGGCCGGGGATATTGGGGATTTAGTCCGCGGCGCTAAAACTATTCTAATTGCCGTAAAGCCTCAGGATATTGACCAGGTCTTACTAAATATAAAACAGGCATTAGGATTAAGAAAGGTTTTAGTTATTTCTATCGCCGCGGGTATTCCGATCTCTTATATAGAGAAAAAGATAGGGAAAGGAATTCCTGTAGTAAGGGCTATGCCAAATTTAGCGGCAAGGATTAAGAAGAGTATATCGGCTTTAAGCACGGGGAGATCTGCCGTATTATCGCATTTAAAAACAGCAAAAACAATATTTTCGAGTATCGGAGAATGCGTAGTTTTAAGGGAGAAGGACATAGATTTAGTGACGGCTGTCTCAGGCAGCGGGCCGGGGTATATTTATTATTTTTTGAGCTGCATCCAGAGTGCTTCCGAAAGGTTAGGTTTTTCCAAGGATATGTCGCGAAGGCTGGTTTTAGAAACAGCTAAGGGAGCAATTGAATTAATATCTGAAAGTAAGGATGGTTTTGCTGATTGGGCCAAAAGGGTTGCGTCTGCCAGGGGGACCACAGAGGCAGGTTTAGCTTGTTTAAAAGAAAGGGGTTTTGAAAGAATTATTTATCAGGCCGTAAGCAGCGCGCACAAGCGGGCTAAGGAATTAAATAGAGGGAATTAAATAGAGGGAGGTTTTTATGCTGGGGATAATAGGAAGTTTTAACCCTAAATTCTATAAAAAAATCGCAGCACAGTCTCTTGTAAAAAGTTTCGGTTTTTTAATTGTTTTTGTAATCATAGTCAGCGCGGTTGTTTCTTATAAATATACGGTAGCCATAAAAAGAATACTGCCTGAGGTTAATTTATGGGCTGATGAGAATTTAGGGCATATTGCCTCTGGTTTTCCGGTTATAGAAATTAAAGATGGCTGTTTAACGTTTCCAAAAGAAGCTTTCGTTAAGGAGTGGGATGAGTTTATTTTTATTATTGACCCGCAGGCTCAAAACGTTTACGAAATTCTGGAAGAATATTCCAATATTTTTCTTCTTACCCGTAAGGAATTATTGATAAAAACAACTAAGTCAGATTTTGAGCATTCAGAGATAAAGGTCTACAAGCTGGAAAATATAAACTTGTTTAAGATAGTTCCTTGTGAAACCGGGGTAAGGGTATTTTTTGAAGATAAGGAAATCGATATTACGCCTTCTACCGTTGAAAGATTAACCGGGAAGCTGTCGTCGTTTCTCTATTCGCTGGTATTTTTGTGGTTTCTGGGTATTTATTTCTTTACCAAGCCGCTGCAGATCTTAGTTTTCAGCCTGATTTCTTTGATATTTAACGCTAACCTGAAAGCAGCACTTCCCTATAAGCAGTTGTTGAACATCGGAATATATGCTTTAGTACCTTGTACAAGCCTGGCTGTAGTCGCAAATTTAGCAAACCTGACAATACCTTTGTTTTGGGCTGTCTACTTGCTGATTTATAGTTATTACCTTTTTATAGGAATCAGGGGTAACCGGAAAGCAATTTCATGAAGCCAATTGGGATTATTGGAGGCAGCGGCCTGTATAATATGGATGGGATTAAAGATTCAAGAGAGATTTCTGTTACTACGCCTTTTGGCAAGCCGTCGGATAAATTTATAACAGGCAACTTAGAGGGAGGCGAGGTGGTATTTTTGGCGCGTCACGGCGTAGGTCATCGTATATCTCCCAGCGAGATAAATTACCGGGCAAACATATACGGGATGAAAAAACTTGGCGTAGAAAGGATCATCTCGGTCACTGCCTGCGGCAGCCTGAAACAAAAAATCAGGCCTTTGGATTTTGTAACGGTGAGTCAATTCGTTGACCGTACCAACCATGCCAGGGATATGACTTTTTTTGATCATGGAGTAGTCTGCCATATCGAATTCTCTCATCCTGTATGCATGCAGCTCAGTGAATTGATATATGAGGCGGGCAGGAGCCTGGGGTTAAACATGCACAAGGGCGGCACCTATGTAAACATGGAAGGTCCGGCATTTTCCACTATGGCTGAATCAAATCTTTATCGCAGCTGGGGTATGGATGTAATTGGTATGACTAACCTGCCGGAGGCAAGATTAGCCAGAGAGGCGGAAATCTGTTATTCAACCTTAGCCTGCGTAACTGATTATGACTGCTGGCATGAATCTCACGCCTCAGTTAGCGTTGATATGATTCTGGCTAATCTTAAGAAAAACGTTGAAAACTCCAACAGGATACTAAAGGCAGTTATTCCTTGTCTTAGCCAGCAGAGGAGTTGTTCCTGTTGTGAGGCCTTAAAATATTCAATTGTTACAAGACCTGAATTAATTCCTCCGGAGGTAAAACAGCGGCTTGATATTATAATCGGGAAATACATGGTTTCTTAAAAGTAGAGAGTAGCGAGATGAGTATTCTGGTTGTAGGTTCAGTGGCTTTAGATACAATAAACACCCCGCGGGCAAAGCGCAGGGAGATTTTAGGGGGCTCGGCAACCTTTTCTTCTATAAGCGCCGGGTTTTTTAATCCTGTAAGCCTGGTAGCCGTAGTAGGGAGAGATTTTCCCTCCCGCTATTTAAGGATGTTTGAACAGCAGGGTGTTGATTTAGCGGGCCTGGCGGTTGAACAGGGTAAAACATTCAGATGGGAAGGCGAATACGGCTGGGATTTTGGCGATCCAAAAACCTTATCTACATGTTTAAACGTATTTTCTAAATTTGATCCTCAGCTGCCCCGGGAATACAAAAAAAGCAAGTATCTGTTTTTGGCAAATATTGATCCTCAAATCCAGGAAAGGGTGTTAAAACAGCTTAGCCCTAAACTGGTTGTGTGCGACACGATGAATTATTGGATAGAGAATAAACGCAAACACCTGTTAAAATTATTAAAGAAGGTGGATATTTTTCTGTTGAATGAATCCGAAGCAAGACAGCTTTCTCAACAGAATAATATGATTAAGGCGGGTAAAGATTTGCTTAAGTTAGGTCCGGGGATAGTCATCGTTAAGAAAGGTGAGAATGGGTGTTTAATATTTTCAGATAGATACATTTCTTTAATACCCGCATTTTTATTGGAGTCAATCATTGATCCCACCGGAGCCGGGGATACGTTTGCCGGCGGGTTAGTGGGATATTTATCCCAGTGTAATAAAATTAATCAGATAAACCTGAAAAGGGCCGTAATTTTCGGCAGTATTCTGGCTGCTTTTGCGGTTGAAGATTTTAGTGTGAGGCGTTTGTTATCCGTTAAGTCTTGTGATATCAGGAAAAGATTTAAGGAATTTCAAAGATTGAACTGCTTCTGAGACATGAATTATAAATCGACTTTAAATTTACCCAGAACCGATTTTCCGATGAGGGCAAATCTGCCCGGGCGTGAGCCTGCGCTGGTGGATAAATGGCAAAGCATGGATGTCTATCAACTTATCCGGGAAAATCGTAAGCATAGACCCAAATATATCCTTCATGATGGCCCTCCTTATGCTAACGGGAATATTCACATTGGACACGCCTTAAATAAGATATTGAAAGATATCGTGATTAAATATAAAACTATGGCCGGGCATGATTCTCCTTTTGTGCCCGGCTGGGATTGTCATGGTTTGCCGGTAGAACATCAGTTATTTAAGGAGTTGGGGATTACCAAAAGCCAAATTAGCCAGGTTGAATTCAGAAAGAAGGCGTATGCTTACGCGATGAGGTTTGTCGGATTACAGAAAGAACAATTCAGGAGGTTGGGTGTATTCGGCGATTGGAACAATTCGTATCTTACCTTGGACCGTGAATATGAACAGGCAATTATTAATTCATTTCATGAGTTAGTCAGGAAGGATTATATTTATCGCGGGCTTAAGCCGGTAAACTGGTGCTATCAGTGTGAGACGGCGCTTGCGGAAGCAGAGGTGGAGTATAAACAGCGTATCTCGCCATCGATATACGTTAAATTCCTTCTCGAATCCCGGCTGCCGGATTTTGATTCCTCCGCGGATATTGAGCACCAGGCATCGAGGCTGACCTGGCCGGTTTTTTTAGTTATCTGGACAACTACCCCGTGGACATTAGTGGCTAATACGGGTGTTTGTCTGCATCCTGAATTTATCTATTGTCTGGTTGAGATAAAGAAAAGCAGGCTTATTATCGCGAAGGATTTATTACCTCAGGTATTAAATCAGATTGAGGTTAAGGATTATAAACTGCTTGGAGAATTTAAGGGGAGTCAATTAGAGGGGTTAGAGTATCGGCATCCCTGGATTGAGCGAAAGGGTAAGGTTGTTCTTGGTGATTATGTTTCCCGTTTAGAGGGTACGGGATTAGTGCATACTGCGCCTGGTCACGGCCATGAGGATTTTTTAACCGGTTTAAAATATGGTTTAGAGGTTATTATGCCCGTAGACGCAAGGGGGAGATTTGATAAGTCCGCGGGAGAATTTCAAGGGCTAAACGTTACCGGCGCTAACCAGCCGATTATAGAAAAGCTTAAGAGCCTGGATGCACTTGTTTTCGGTTCTCAGGTCAGCCATTCTTATCCGCATTGCTGGCGCTGTAGAACTCCCATAATCTTTCGTTCTACGAATCAATGGTTTATGAAAATTGACAGGCATGATTTACGTAAGAGCCTGCTTAAGGCGGTTGAACAGGATATAAACTGGGTTCCTGTTTCAGGCAGGGAAAGAATCTCGGCAATGCTAAAATTGCGCCCTGATTGGTGTCTTTCGCGTCAGCGCTATTGGGGGGTGCCTATACC
>JAUXFU010000091.1 GCA_030622705.1 Candidatus Omnitrophota bacterium
ATACTTAAAGACTTCATCAATCTGCTCTTTTTCGCCTGCTATCCCCAAAATAGCCCATCCTGAAGACGTAGAAAAAGAAGCCTCAAGTATGTTTATGCTAACGTTGAAATTCTTACAAATAGAACAAATTACGGATTCATCTTTTAGTTCCCCCGGAAAGGTTAGCCCAATTGATGTTTGCATTTTTTTCTCCTTTCAGTACAAGATTATATGGTTGTTCTTTAGAGTTTTTAGAGTTCTCACTTCAGTTTTTGTAAAATTAATCTTTTGTTTACGGTATCAATCTGGAAATTAAATCTGTTTAAAAAAGACATACCCAGTAATCCGTCTCCGGCAACCATCTGCGCGTCTTCAAATAAAACCACGGCTTCAACATCCTTAGCTTCAGCGCCCTGCACATTCACACTGTCTAAAACTATATATCTTGCGTCAACTTCGCGGCCATCTGCCATTTTTACCTTGATTGCATGTTGGTCTTTTCTCCTGAGTTTAATACCTAATCTTTCCGCGGCGCGGCTTGATAGTAATATAGCAGAAGCCCCTGTATCCAGGAGCAGCGAAACATCAACTTTCTTATTTAATATCGCATTAATTGTTATGTGTTCGCTTGCTTGAGAAAATTCTACTATTTTCGGCTCAAATTCTTGCTTACGCTTAAGCTCTTTTAATTCCTTTTGTCTCTGTATCAGCCTTTTATCCTGCAGCAGCTTCTTTTTTCGCCATTCCTTGCGTAGTGTAATCGTCTCCTGCGGGGATGTTTTATGTATTTCTCTTATCTCCTGCCTTCTGAATGTAATCGTGCCAAAGCCGATCTCCACTACGATGCGTTCGTTATCCTCTTTTGCGACTATTCCTTCTATGCTGCGGCCGTTTTGTAGATATATAATATCTGCCTTTGCCTCAGAGGTAAAGGCGCCCAAGAAAAAGAAAATAAATACAGCTATTATTGATTGTTTTTTGTTCATGAAATTTAGGGAAACTAAGTTATTCTTCTTCGCAAAAGAAATGGAAACATTTCTTTTGCTTCGAAGCAATTTTCTGCTCGGAGAATATTCCTGCGAAGCAAGCCAATAGGTTTATTACTTTTGCGTAGCAGAATAGCATCAGCGGCTAAAGCAATTCAGGCATTTTAAGATTTAATTCCCTCCACATTAAAACGTTTTCCATGCATAGATAAAGCTTAAGTTTGTTATTGTGTTTTAATAACATTTTTAGCATAGTCTTATAAATATTATATCTTATAGTGTACGGGTATCTTAATTTGTTATCATAACTCAATAGTAACTCTTCGTCCAGAATTTTATTTTCCGGGAACCTTTTTTCGATTATCTGTTTTAAAATGGGACTAAACCGAAAGGTGCCTATGCTTATCCATGCGATATGTTTCGGTTCTATTCTGCTGAATAGTTTCTCAATCAATCCGCTATATTCATTTTGCCAGTTGCCGGAATATACTACCGGGTCAAAATGAAAGCCTACCCGGTATCCGGCCTGCGTGCAGCTTAATGCTGCCTTAATCCTTTGATTCAGCGAAGCGGTGAAGAATTCGTTTTCGTCTATTATCCTCTGGGGGTTTAGCGACCAGGATACGACAATATTGCCCGGGGGCTTTATTTTTAACAGATTCTCTATCGTTGAGCTTTTTGTTTTAAGTTCAAGCGTTATTTCTTTATGCCTTTTGAGGAATTCTGCGATATTAACCGAAAATCCCGTAATCTTATCTAAGGTCAAAGAGTCCAGGAATTCGCCGGTGCCTATGCGCATGCCTGTTTTTTTATAGGCGCTGAATCTATCAAAGAAATTCTCGATATTTGCCGGTAGTATTATTCCTGTGCTATTTGTGTATCCCTGCAGGTAGCAATACGTGCATTCAAATGGGCATCCGAACCCTAAGTTGAATATGTGATAACCGCATCCGTATGCCTTTGGCGTGCAGGGACACTTTTTAAAGAAATCATAGTCTTCGCTTACGATAAAAAGCGTATTTTGTCTTTTGTTATAGTCTTCTATGGTATGTTTCCTGCGGCTGTGTTGGTAGTCTTTTAAGGACTGCATGTCGGTAAATCCGGCTTTAGGAAAGAGTTTTCTGAGCCGCTGCACCAGAAAGGAGCCGGATACCTTTCTTTCTATAAAAACGTTTTTAGGGTAGAATTGCTTTTTCTTCAGATCGCAAAACCACGAATCACTCAGGTCTAATTTTGGCAGGTATGGCCTAAAGGACGCATTATCTGAAAAGGTATCAGGGTATCTGTTTTTCAGCAGGCGAGCCTTAATTATAGCGAAGTTCTTTTTGGCAGACTTATCAGCGTTTTGGAGAATAGAATGCGCATGATTAATGATATTTCCCGCGGGTAAATTTTGCCTTTTGGATATTTCATATAACAGGCGGGAGATTTCCTGTTTTTTATTTATACCGAAATACGGGTAATTGGATTCAACGAGCGCCTTGGTTATTTTCAAGCGCTTAAGCTCTTTTTTGCGGTTACGGGATAGGGAATCAGGAGTCATTTAGGAAAGCCTATTTTAAGAATTCGCATAAGTTAAATACAGCATTTTTTATCGCGTAGGATAGAGTGGATTTCTCAGCAACTGCTAAACTTTTATAGAAAGGCTTACTCTTAAGTATATCGCTGTCATAAAACAGGGCAATTGCCTTGAGCCTTACGTGCTTAGAGGCAGCAAAGAATGCGGAGCATTCCATATCTATCACATCTATACCCTGTTTTATAAATGAATCCAGCCGTTCTTCCTCTAACTTTAAAGAGGGTATTGTTGAGCAGGTAACCTGTTTAATTATGTTTGAGTGTTTAGCTTTTAAAAAACTTTCAAGCAGGCCTTTGTCGGGATAAAAAATCAAGGGTCTTTTTTTGTTTTTTAATAGCATATCGCTGAAGCTCTCATTGGAATAACACCTGAAAGGGCATACCATATTTGCGATAGACAGGCACTTTTTGTCAATCACTAACCCGCAGGAGCCAAAAAGTATTATATTCTTACAGGGTGTATTCTTTAAATACAACACAGCGTCTGCTGTAAATCCGGCTCCTATGCCTGTATGTATAAGGGTAAAATTTTTACCATTTCCCAAGCTGTATAGTTTTCCCTTTGTAAGTTTTTCTATTCCAAAGTCCTTTAGAATGCCCTTGGTAAGCATCGGCATCAATACGCAGTTTTTATTTAATCCGGATTTCTTTATTCCAAACAAAAGTTCAAATTGAGTCATAAGGTTAAAAGGCTTTGGTTATATCGCAGTATAACTATTTTCAAAATAATTGCCGAAGTTGTGAATATAGATGCTAAAACTTTTATTTGCATCGTTGGCTTTCTGTGTAATTTCTTGTTTTATCTTTTTCCATACCCAGGCATAAAATATTCTGTCGTTTAGCATCTTTTTGTAGTTAGCCGATACCTGCGGCGCGACTACGCCGATTTTATCTATTATTAGATCAATATTTTTAAGCCTGAAATTAAGGCATTCAAATTCAATTGAGCCGGCCTTTGGGAATTTAAAGAATATATCTTTAAAATCTGATATCCAGGGAAGCAACGGAGAGAAATATGGCACGACGGGCAGGTCTTCCTCAAGAAGCGTATTTACGGCTTGAGTCCTTAAATTAAACTGCGGGCTTTTTGGTTCGAGTTGATCCTTAAACTTCGAAACGAAATTATTTACCGTAAAATAAATCTTTCTGCAAAATCCTTCTTTTAATAAGTATAAATAGTTCAATATATAAGGCGAGCGCGTCAGGATTACGTAATCTATTTTGAGATTATTCAGGATTTCAAGCACCTTTTTTGTGAGTTGATATTTTCTTTCTGCCGGCTGGAAGCATTCTGTAGTGGAGCCGAGTAAAACGACCCTCGGTTTTTTAGACAGCAATTCTTTTTCCAGGGCTTCAGGCGCGTTTATCCTTACATCTACATATTCACCCCAAGGTTTATTTTTCCTGCTTACAACCCGGTTTGACCTGACATAGCAATAAAGGCAGGATAATTCGCATCCCATATAAGGATTGATAACATACTCGCCTAAATCAATAGATGTAGGGTTGAGTATCCGTTTAATTTTAACTTCGTTAATTTGCGTCATCCGAATTTGTCTTACGTGTGAGTATACCCTGTTAGCGAACTTTGTTCTCTAACAGGGTATACAGAATGAATCTAACAATTTTTTCGCTCAGAGGCGATTTTCAGCAAGTTTCCGAAGCATAAGCTTATGTTAACTTCAAGAATTGCAACTTCTATTCTTATGCTCCGGGAATTTGTTTACCGCACAATTAGAATCTTTTTGGCAAATGTCTGCAAGGATTTACGACGAGCGAAGTATTTCCTCTTTCACGTAAGCCGATACGTAACGAGGAGTAAACCGCGGCAGACGGCAAAAAGATTCGTGCGGGAAATGGATTCCCGGAGCATAAGTTTCGTCGATTCTGTCTTGGTCACGGATACACACGGATTTACGCAAGAGTACACAGAATGAATATAACAGTTTTTTCGCTCAGAGGCGATTTTTTC
>JAUXFU010000020.1 GCA_030622705.1 Candidatus Omnitrophota bacterium
GCAATACGTATCACGAAATGAATTAAGGGCTAACAGAGGATTTACGCTGATCGAGATGTTAATTGTTATAGTAATATTTTCGTTAATAGGTTTGGCAATTTTCGGCACATTGAGTAATGGTATCAGGATTTGGCAGCGCGTAAATCAGGCAGTCGCGCAGGAAGATATCAATATCTTTTTTGAACGGTTTGCCGGAGAATTGCGGGATTGTTTTGAATTCAGCACAATTAAATTTCAGGGCAAGGAAGATGAAATTATCTTTGCTACCCTGGTAACAACACCGGGTTCAGGTATAGGGGTTGGTCAGGTAATCTATCAGTACGATAAGAACGCCGGAGGAATAACACAGGAGAAAAGGGACTATAGCCAGATCTATAAGGGTAAAAGCGGTTTTAGGCGTGAATTGTTAACAGGCGTCGATTATTTGAAATTTAGCTATTATTTTTATGATGAAGTTGAAAAAGAATATCTCTGGCAGCAAGAGTGGCAAGAGGATGGATTGCCAAAAGCCGTGAGAATAGAATTGGGATTTAATAAAGATGATCAGGATGAAAAGATTATTCGGACAATCGATATCCCCGTTTGCCTGCTGTAGGGATGGTAGAAGGATGTCCCCCTTCGCCTTCAACAAGATAGGTTATGGTATGGCTACGGCGGACTATCCTGCGAAGCCTGACCTTCGTTTACATATTGAAGGGCGAAGAAGAGGCAGTATATTATTAATTACCCTCTGGACACTTTGTTTATTAACTGTATTTGCTATACATTTAGGTTATAGCGTAAGGCAGAAGATTATATTGATCGAGAGACTTAATAGCCGGGATAATTTATACTTTATTGCTGATGCAGGGATTAAACAGGCAAGCGCCGAATTAAAGAAAAAGGTTTCTCCTGTCGAGTACGACGCTTTAAACGAGGCATGGAGTAATAATCCGGACGTATTTAAGGATGTCGATATAGGATTAGGCAGTTTTAATATCGGATATAATTATTGGGATTCTCATTCAGGCCGTCAGCGAATAAGGTATGGGCTTGTTGACGAAGAAAAAAAACTTAATTTAAATACATCAGAGTTAAACGATATTCAGCGGCTTATTATAATTGTTACTAAACTTGATGAAACAGATGCGCAGGATTTGGCGGCTGCAATTGTTGACTGGAGAGACGCTGACAGTAAGCCTTCAGCTCCTTTAGGGGGTGCCGAGGACAGGTATTACCGCAATCTGCCTAATCCCTATGAAGCTAAGGATGCGGAGTTTGAGGTTTTTGATGAATTATTTCTGGTTAAAGGAATAAACAAAGAAGTCTTTGATCAATTAAAAGATTACATTACAATTTATAGTAATGGAGAAATAAATATTAATACTGCGTCAGAACAGGTCCTCCTTGCCTTAAATTTAGAAGATGATCTGGTAAATAGGATTCTTTCTTTTCGCTGCGGAAGGGATGGTGTTGAGGCAACAGAGGACGACAATGTCTTTATTACGCCTTCTTGCATTATCGCAGAGCTTAACGAATTTTCATCATTATCTTCCAGTGAAATAGTCAGTTTAAATAATCTGATATCTGCGGGTAAGATTTCGACCAGTTCCGGAAATTTTATGGTTAGAGCAGTAGCGCGGTTAGGCACCAGACAAAAGCAGATAATCTGTATAATAAACCGAAAAGGCAAGATTTTGTCTTGGAGGGAAGGTTAAAATTTGAAATCAATACTGGCAACCAAGAATCTTGTGGCAATTGACCTGAGCGGTTACAATTTAAAAATTGCTCAGATGGGTTTTTCTGCCGCAAGAAGAGAAATATTGAATTTGGCTACTCATGACGTTCGGAATTTGTCTGAGGATGATATCGCTAAAATTATTAGAGAGACCTTGAAGGAATTCCAGATTGTCAAGCCAAAGGTTTTAGCGGTTATACCGTCGTTTCTAACCATAACTAAAAATATTGAGATTCCTTCCCGCGACCCTCAGGAAATAAGAGAGATTATAAATCTGCAGGCTTCCCGCCATACGCCCTATTCACGCGATGAGATAATTATTGATTATATAGATATCGGAGTTTATAAACAGAGTTATAGTAAGGTTCTTTTGGTTATTGTCACGCGCAGCCTTATTCGCAGGCAATTGGAAATTTTGGATAGAGCGGGATTAGTTGTTGAGCGAATGGCTTTTGCGCCTGAGGGAGTTAGTTATATCCTTTCAAAGAGTTTGAGATTGACTTCTCAGGAGTTTCCAGCAGGCGTCATCCATATCGATGAAGGTTTTACTGATTTTATGATAATCTGGAAAGATGAGGTTATATTTATTCGTAATATTCCTATTGGTACACAGCATTTCTTAGGAGAGATAGAAAAATATGAGTCTAAATTCGTTGAGGAAGTTAGAAAATCCCTGGAAGCCTATGCTTCCGAGGATATTGAAGGAACGCCCAGCCGATTTTTTCTCACCGGCGCGATTGATAGTCTACGGTATTTGACCGATAAGCTAAATGATGCTTTGCATATCTCAATTAAGAGTTTGCTTTATTTTGACTATCTTTCGCTTTCTCAGAGAGCAATGAAAATAGGCTCCCTTAACAGTAACCGTTTATCTTTTTTGAATACGATTACTTGTCTGCTCTCTTGGGATGAGATGAAACTGGATTTGCTTCCGGATGAGACAAAATTAGAGAAGGCGGTACAGCGGCGGGCTAGGGAGATTATCAAGACAGGCATTTTGATAATGACTGTCTTTATTTTGATCTATTGTATATTAATTGGCAAGATCTATCTTGAAAGCAGTTATTTAAAAGAGATATCTTCACGTTATGATTCAATCCATAAAGAGGCGCAGAAATTAGAAGCTAACTTTACAAACAATCGAATGGTAAGGAATTTGTTATCGGGGCGCGGGTATTCTTTAGAGGTTTTAATCGAATTTTACAAGGCTTTGCCTTTAAGCATACAAATTAGTTTTATTAAATTTGACGCTAAGGGAACTTTTTCAGTTGAAGGCACAGGAGAGTCTATGGCTGCAGTTTTTTCTTTTGTTGATAACTTGGGAGAATCTTTCTATTTTAGAAAGGTAGAAACTCGCTATACAAGAAAAAGGAAGCAGGCGCAGAAGGATCTAACCGACTTTGCGCTTATTTGTACACTTAATAAGGAGATCGAATGATCCTAGCCTTAAGGTTAGGGGTACTTCGAATCGCCCTTCGGTCTTCATAAGTTGTCTGCGGATGAAAGATGATAGATATTAAGAAGATTTACGCATTTTTTTCGAAGTTGTCCAAGAGAGAAAGACTTATTCTTTATGTTGCCTTGGGGTTTATTTCGCTAACAATCCTTGACCGCTTAATAGTTCATCCTGTTCTCTCGAAAATGCGATTCCTTGCAGAGGAAATTCAAGAGGAGGAGTCCAAGATAAAAAGGGATTTGCATATAGTAGCGCAAAAAGAGAGGATAACCAAAGAGAGCAAGAAGTATACAGTATACTCCAGCCGGGACTTTTCTCCAGAAGATATAATTATCCTGTTTTTAAAAGAGCTTGGGAATCTGGCAGAAAAAACGTCGGTTTATCTTGTTGATATAAAACCTTCAGGCATAAAAGTTGATGATGTGTATAAAAAATACCTTGTGAATTTAAATTGTGAGGGGCAGATGGAGCAGATTATTAACTTTATGTACAATATTGAGACGTCTGATAACCTATTAAAGATTGAGAAATACAACATCAGTCCAGAAACACAAGGCTCGAGCGTCGCCCGCTGCACTATGACGGTTTCCAGAGTTGCTATGCCATAATTCTTACCTTATTATCTATTCTCCTTTGCAAAAGAAATAGAAACATTTCTTTTGTTTGGAAGGAATTATTCTGCGCGGAGAATATTCCAGCACAAGCAAACCAATAGGTTTATTACTTTTGCGTAGCAGAATAATTGATTTTGCTTTGGTCATTTGGTATTGTAATATGTTTGTGATTTTGGATGACCCTACAAGATACTCCCTCCCGAAAATTCTTCTCAGTAAGCCTTGACGAATTTACTTTCATATGCTAATATTTAGTTAAGCTAAATAAATATTAGCATATATCAATTAATTGATTCTTTATAAACTTAAGGAGCAGGTAAAGTTGAAAAGAGTGGAAGTCATCACTAAAGAGATTACCTGGTTGATACCGAAGTTGCTTAGAGGCTTGCGGGCAGGGTTTATTGCCGCGCCACAGTTAAGTACCTCACAGATGGTTACATTGATGAGGGTATATGAAAAAGCAACCATAAGCATAGGTGATTTGAGTAAACAGATGCATGTTTCTGCGCCAACGGTTACAGGTGTAATTGATAGACTTGTGCGCAATGGGTACATAAGGCGTACGCATGACAAAATAGACCGCCGGAAAGTTAATGTAGAATTGACTAATAAAGGCAGCAGGTTGGTGAAACGTTTTCTTTCCGAGATTAACAAGAGGTGGTATAAAATCTTGATGCGGCTTGCCGAAAAAGACAGAGAAGATTACCTTCGAATTTTAAAAAGAATTGTTGAGGTTTTAACCAAAGAATATGCATAGAAAAATACTTTTTATTTTAATATTTTCTGGTTTTTCTTCATTTGTTTACCCGGTAACGGAAAGTTTATTAGAGGCAGAACAACAGCCACTTTTTTTAACGCTGGAGGAGGTTACGAAGCTGACTTTTGAGAATTGTTTTGATATTCAATTGGCTCAATTTGATGTTCAATTTAAGGAAACGGACTTAGATAAAGTCAGATCTATTTACGACACCCTTATTGAGGCAAAGGCTGAATTTGAGGATGACCGTAAGAAAAGCGCTTCGAGCTTTGCGGGTACGAAGTCGCAAATCCGCAATTATAATTTTGGCGTATCCAAGAAGCTGCTTACCGGCACGACATTAGAGTTAGATTTTGACAATCAGCGTTTATGGAGTAACTGGGGTTTTACAACGATTAATCCCGCGCAGGATTCTATGGTTAAAATGACATTAACACAGGAGTTGGGAAGAAATTTCTTTGGGCTTTGCGACCGTGGTGATATCAAGATTACCAAATTGGATATCCAGAATGCTCAGTATACTTCTTTGGATAAGATCGAGGAAATGTTAGTAAATGTTCAGAAGACCTATTGGCAAGTTGTTCGATATTTAAATGCCATCAAGATTAGAGAGGATATACTGTTGAAGGCTGATGAGTTATTCCAGATTAATAAACAGAGAATCTTAAAAGGCATTATTGAGAAACCTCAGCTGGCTGCTTCAGAGGTCAATCTCAGGCAGAAAGAGATTGATTTAATGCTGACGCAAAACGAACTGGAATTTCATATAAATGAGTTAAAGTTTTTGTTGAATTTGGAGGAAGAGAATAAGGTAATTCTGCCGGGAGAAAATTTTGATGGTTCAATTATATCCGCCGGCTTCAAGCAGGATGGTAAAATTGCCGGGATTACGAGCGCTGTTGATTCTGTGTTTGAGCAGGTTCAGTATGATTCTAAGGATGCCGAAGGCAGCCATGGAATTAATTTCGTTGCCCCGGCAATAGAGTTAAACGAGGCTTTGAAGTTTGCTTTTGAACATCGCCGGGACTATTTCAAGGCGAAAAATGAGATTGATTCCAGGAAAATAAAATTAATTATGAAGAAGAACAATCTTTGGCCGGAGATTAACCTTGAAGCCTCGTTTGGCAGAAACGGACTTAGCGAGCATCTCCGGCAGGCTGTAGAAGATATTAGCTCAGAGGATAATCCGGAATATTTCTTAGGGTTAAAACTGACATTTCCGCTTGAGAATCGGCAGGCAAGGTCTGAATTAAATAAGGCAAAGATAGAGAAGGCAAGAGCACTTGTTAATTTTAAAAAGATAGAGCGCCGGATTCTTATAGAGATTAAAGACAGCGTAAGAAATTGTAGTATTTCAAGACAGAGGTTAAGCAAGCAGGGCAACGTAGTTAAGCTGCAGAAAGAGAAACTGGCGGCAGAGCTTAAGGCTTATCAGTATGGGCGTTCAGATAGCGATACGCTCATTCGCTACCAGGATGATTTACTACACAGCCGGCTTTTATACATAGAAGCTCTTTTAAATTGCAAGGTAGATTTTCTTGAGCTTTATTCAAAGGAGAATATTTTTCTTGACCGTTTCTGGGAAGGCAGATTATGAGAGCAATAGCAGATTTTTCGGTTAGGCATTCACTTTTTGTGAATTTATTGTCTCTATTTTTAGTAATTGCCGGCCTTTTTTCGATGTTGCATTTAAGAAAAGAGGCATTCCCGGAGGTATCCTTTGATGTGGTCATGGTAAGCGCTATTTATAAGGGGGCTGCGCCGGAGGAGGTAGAAAGGCTGGTGACCACCCCCATAGAGAAGGAACTAAAGGCAGTAGATAATATAGACGAGATGAGTTCTGTTTCAAATGATGGTTTGTCTACTGTCGTGATGAGGATGAATCCGGACGTAAAGGATAAAACAAAGGTTGTTGATGATATTCAAAAGGCGGTAGACCGGGTAAGGGATTTGCCTGAAGATAGCGAAAAGCCGTTGGTAACTGAAATAACCTCTAAAGAAATACCCGTGATTATTGTTTCTCTAAGCGGAAATTTGCCTGAATCACGGCTACAGAAATATGCCGAAGACTTAGAAGATGAATTTATTGATATTAACGGGGTAGCTTCTATCAAGAGAAGAGGTTTTAGAGATAGTGAATTCTGGGTTCAGCCGGATTTAAATAAGATGAAAGAGTATTATGTAACGTTTGATGAAATTGTTAATAGTTTGCGAAGGCGAAACATAGGCTTACCCGGTGGAAAGATTGAGACTTCAGAGAGGGTTTTTAATGTGAAGACCACCGGAGAATTTTACACGAAAGATGAAATTGACAATGTAATTATTCGTTCTAATACCGAGGGTAATTGGTTAAGGATTAGAGATGTGGCGAGCGTCTTGGATACTTTTGAAGAAGAAGATATAATCAACAAGACTGAAAAAACACGCGCAATATCTTTAGTTGTCGTAAAAAGAGAAAAAGGCGACACTATTAAAATAGTAAACGATGTGAATAAAACAATCAAGCAATTTAGGAGTTTGGCGCCCGAGGAACTTAAAATAAAGAGTTTTTATGATATGTCATATTATATAAATAGAAGGCTTAATGTTTTACGCTCTAACGGCATATTTGCCATTGGTTTTGTTGTAGGGGTGCTATTTTTGTTTCTTTATCCCCGGGTAGCCTTTTTTACGACCCTGGGTATTCCTATAGCGATGCTTACTACTTTTTGGATAATGGATTTATTGGGAATGAGCATTAACATGATTAGTATGTTTGGCCTGATAGTTGTATTAGGCATGCTGGTGGATGATGGGATAATTATTTCGGAAAATGTTTATCGCTATATTGAAGGGGGGATGCTGCCAAGGGATGCGGCTATCAAAGGCAGCAGCGAGGTTATTACGCCGGTTTTTACTACTGTTCTTACTACAATCGCTGCCTTTAGCCCGTTGATTTTTATGTCCGGTTTACTTGGTAAATTTATCAAACAGATTCCTCTGGTAGTTTGTATTGCCCTTGGCGCTTCTTTAATTGAGGCGTTTATTATACTTCCTTCGCATCTGGCGGATTTTACGAGACCGAATCCGGATGATGGGAATAAAAGTAAAGGTAAGGCGTTGTGGATGAGAAAGGTTATTGAGAAATACGGGATTTTATTAGTTCATGCGTTGAAAAATAGATATAGGGTTTGCGTGGGGGTATTTTTGCTGTTTCTTATAGCTATTATAGTAGCTAAATTCTTCATGCCTTTTATCTTATTTAGTTCAAGAGGGGTTGAACAGTTTATGATTCGTGCCGAGGCTGAAGTTGGTACACCGCTTAGTAAGATGAATGAGCTTATGCTTGAGGTTGAGGATTTGGTTGCAAGTATGCCGGATGAATACGTTGATACGTATGAAACTCAGGTTGGCATATTGGAGGAGGAAAGAGGTTTTGATCCTGATGTAGGGCGGGGAAGCAATTTAGCTCAGGTTAATGTTTATTTAACCCCTAGTCAAACAAGAAAGAAAACCGCTCAGGAAATCATGGATGAGTATAGGCATGAATTGAAGAAAATAACAGGTTTCGAAAAGCTGTATTTTAGAGAATTTAAGGATGGGCCGCCCGTAGGTAAACCGGTATATTTAAGGATAAGAGGCGAGAATTACGATATTATTAATAAAATTGTATCCGAGGTTAAAAATTATTTAGATTCATTAGAAGGGGTGATGGATATTACTGATAGTTATAATTTAGGAGATAGAGAATTTCACGTCTTAGTTGACGCGGAGGCTGCCAGCAGTGCTTATCTTAGCATAAGTCAAGTTGCCAGCTCTATCCGCAATGCGTTTGAAGGAATTATTGCAACCTCTATAAAACCTACAAAGGCTGAAGAAGAAATAGACGTGAGGGTTCGCTTGCCGGAACACCAGAGAAACCAACTGGATATCTTTGATAATTTAGTTATTGCCAATAAATTCGGAAATCTTATCCCTTTAAACACTATTGCTTCAATCAGGGAAACCCAGGGGCTTCGTTCAGTCAGGCATATAGATGGCAAGAGGTTTGTCTCGGTTAGTGCCGAGGTCGATAATAAAAAAATTACCTCGGCAAAAGCCAATCAGTTACTTAGAAATAAGTTTAAGAATGTTGCTATTGACAACCCCGGATACACGATAAGATACGGCGGTGAGGAGGAGGAAACCCGGGAATCTATGCGCAGTTTGGTTTTAGCATTCCTTCTGGCATTCTTTTTGATTTTCTTTATCCTGGCAACTCAATTTAATTCTTTGGTTCAGCCTTTTGTGGTAATGCTGACTATCCCTTTTGGTTTAATTGGGGTAATCTTTGCTTTGTTGATTCACCGGGAGCCGATAAGTTTTTTTACGCTTTTAGGGGTAATTGGCCTTGTTGGCATAGTTGTCAACAACTCTATTGTATTGATGGATTTTGTAAATAAGCTGCGTGCTAAGGGGGTCTCGAGGAGGGATTCTATCATACAGGCAGGCAAACTAAGGTTTAGGCCCGTTATGCTTACTACCCTTACCACGGTTGCCGGTATTAGCATGGTAGCCTACGGCATAGGCGGGGCTGATCCTTTTTTGCAGCCAATGGCTTTAACTATTACCTGGGGTTTAATTTTTGCGACCGGATTAACCTTAATTATCATTCCTTGTGCATACGCTATAGTTGATGATTTTACCGAGAAGATTACTCATCGCTTGGCAGTGTAAGGGAATTTTAGGCACGAATAGGCACGAATTGGACACGAATTAGCACAAATTTGGACGCGGATTGCCGCGGATAAATCCGTGGTCTCCGCGATTAGAAGAATGAAGATAACCTTAGCCAAGAGCGCAGGTTTTTGTTTTGGTGTTAAAAGAGCAGTGGATATTGCCGAGAAGATTGCCGCAGATAATGAGTCCGTATATATGCTCGGTGATATTGTACATAATGAAAGAGTAGTTAGGAAATTTACTAAAAGAGGGATTAAGAAGATAAAAAATCTTTATGAGCATAAAAAGGGTATTTTTCTGGTAGCTGCGCATGGAATTACCAAAAAATTAGTTAATAGGGCATTGAGATACGGATATAGAATTGTTGATGCTACCTGTCCAATGGTAAAGGAGATTCACAACATTGC
>JAUXFU010000141.1 GCA_030622705.1 Candidatus Omnitrophota bacterium
CAAGAGTTAGACTATGAGGAGTATGAATACCAGCTTGAGAACACATTTGGGATTACCCCGCCTTAGAGACACGGATTTACACGGATTTACACGGATTTTTTTGCTGCATAGGAAAGTATAAAAATACTTTCCTATCTCCGCCTGCTTTGCTACGCAAAGCAAAACGGCTGGGACTGCGAAAATCGCCTGTGATCAGAGATAAAAGTCATCGCCGAAGGCGATTTTCTTGAGCACAGATATTTTTATTTTATCCCGCCTTAGAGACACAGATTCCTTCTAAAACACGGATTGGCATGGATATTCATTTCACGCTTAACTATTTTATTTGCGATAGATTTTTATTTCTGTTATAATAAGATTCCTAAAAAGGAGAGTGATAATATGATTGAGAGATATACTTTACCAGAGATGAAGCGTATCTGGGATGAACAGAATAAGTTCAGGATAATGCGCGATATCGAGGTATTTGTTTGTGAGGCGCTGAGCCGCCAAGGAAAAATACCCGTTTCTTCATATCATCGGATTAAAAAAAAGGCAAAATTCGATCTCAAGACAATTAAGAAACTAGAGTTAAAAACCCAACATGATATCGTTGCGTTTATCACTAATCTGGCCCAGAATTTAGGAAAAGACGCTCAGTATCTGCATTTAGGCTTAACCTCATCAGACCTTTTAGACACAACCTTATCTGTTCAGCTAAAACAAGCCTGTGGTATTTTAATTCAGGACTTATCCATGCTGCTTAAGGCTCTGGCCCGTCAGGCAGTAAGATATAAGGATATGGTTTGCATTGGCAGGACGCACGGGATACACGCTGAGCCAACCACATTTGGCTTAAAACTTGCTTTATGGTATGATGAAACCACAAGAAACCTGAAAAGATTAATTATTGTTTCCAGGGAGATTGCTGTTGGTAAGATCTCCGGAGCTGTAGGCACTTACGCTAATATCAACCCGGGCGTTGAGACGTATGTCTTGCGTAAGTTAAAACTTAAATCCATTGCCTCTACGCAGATAATCTCGCGCGATATCTATGCCGGATTTTTGCTTACCCTTAGCCTGATTGCCGCATCACTGGAGAAATTTGCCGTTGAGATTCGTCATTTACAAAAAACCGAGACTCAGGAGGTCCAGGAGCCTTTTGGGCGCGGCCAGAAGGGTTCATCAGCAATGCCGCATAAGCGAAATCCGGTAATCTGCGAGAGGATTTGCGGCTTAGCCAGGATTTTACGCGGTAATGCCTTAGTGGCTCTTGAAAATATTAGTCTTTGGCATGAGCGTGATATTAGCCATTCCTCCGCGGAAAGGGTTATCTTCCCTGATTCCTGCATGGCTTTGGATTATATGTTAAGTAAGTTTATTCAGGTAATCGAAGGGTTGATGGTTTATCCGGAGAATATGCTGGGAAATCTGGTTAAGACGCATGGCCTTATTTTTTCTCAGGGGGTTATGCTGAAATTGATGCATAGAGGGCTCGAGAGGACCCGCGCTTATGATTTAGTGCAAAGATGCGCAATGAAAAGCTGGGATAATGGGCTGGATTTTAAAGGAGTGTTGTTAGATGAGAAAGAGGTTTTGAAGTATCTATCTGAAAGTGACTTGGATAAGATATTTAATTTGAATTATTATCTGCGGCATATCAATAAAATCTTTAGAAAAACAGGATTATAATATGTTCAAAGTTTCGTTTCGAACATAACAGAGGCGTGGATATGATTACATATAAAAAGGCCGGTGTAGACATAGGGAAAGCAGGTCTTTTTAAAAAGAGGATTGCTTCCCTGGCAAAAAAATCAGCCACTGTTGAGGTGCTTAAAGATATTGGGGGTTTTGGCGGATTCTTCAGTTTCCCCAAAGAAAAATATAAAAATCCTGTATTGGTTTCTTCTTGTGATGGGGTGGGCACAAAACTAAAGATCGCGGCATTAGCTAACCGGCATGATACGGTCGGTATTGACGCTGTGGCAATGAACGTAAATGATATTCTTTCAACTGGGGCGAGACCCTTATTCTTTCTTGATTATATCGCTTACAGTAAGCTGGATTCGGATATTCTGCTTAAGATAGTCACAGGGGTGAATCGTGGCTGTATCGATGCCGGGTGTTCTTTGATCGGCGGAGAGACAGCCCAGATGCCGGGTATGTATAATCAGGGAGAATATGACCTGGCAGGATTCTGCGTTGGAGTAATAGAGAAAGACCGCATTATTGGCGGCTCCCGTATTGAGGTTGGCGATATTTTAATTGGAATAGACTCGAATGGCCTGCATTCCAACGGTTTTTCTTTAGTGAGGAAGGTTTTTTCAAAGAATGAATTAAAAAGAGATGCTTTTGAATTACTCAGACCCACGAAAATTTATATTAAGCCTGTTCTTTCATTACTCTCTGCTTTTCGCCGTCCGCTATCGGTGATAAAGGGGATTATTCACATTACCGGCGGGGCGTTTTATGATAAAATTTCACGTGTTTTGCCTGGTAATCTTAAGGCTCAAATTAATAAAAATTCCTGGAAGATACCCAGGATATTCAGGCTTATTCAGAATAAAGGAAGTATTCCGGAAGAAGAAATGTATCATACCTTCAATATGGGGATTGGCTTGGTTTTAGTCGTGAGCCCGCAGGCTCAAGGACAGATAAAATCCGTACTTTCAGGGCTTAACCTGAATTCCCGGGTAATCGGCGGGGTAGTCAGAGGAAAAAAAGAAGTAGAAATCATATAGAAAAGAGATATGAGGATTTTGGTTATTGGGTCGGGCGGACGGGAACACGCGCTGGTGTGGAAGATTGCGCAATCAAAATCGGCGGATAAGATTTTTTGTACCCCGGGAAACGGCGGCATAGAAAAGTATGCCCAGTGCGTTGATATAAAGGCACAGGATTTATCCGGGCTTTTGGACTTAGCGCGCAGGGAGAAAATAGATTTGACTGTTGTTGGTCCGGAGTTGCCGCTGGCTTTGGGGATTGTTGATGAATTTCGGGATGCCGGACTCAGAATATTCGGCCCGACCAAAAAGGCTGCCCGACTTGAGGCAAGTAAGGTTTTTGCCAAGGAGCTAATGAGAAAATATGAGGTACCCACCGCAGGCTTTCGGATATTCGATAATTACCAGGAGGCAGCCCGGTATATAAATCAGAGGCAGCTGCCCTGTGTGGTTAAGGCAGATGGGCTTGCTGCCGGTAAGGGGGTAAATATTTGTAAAACAGCCCAGCAGGCCG
>JAUXFU010000082.1 GCA_030622705.1 Candidatus Omnitrophota bacterium
CAGGTATCGTCCATACATAAGAAGCCGAGGTAACATCGACCCCCTGAACAACAGTAACAGGAAAATCCAGGCCCCCATCTTGGGAAAGAAGAATATTCAATAAATGATGACCTTCGGGGCCGCTGCCCCCTGTTTCCAGAGAAGAAGCATAAGCCCACAATATCTTCTCTTGTTCTCCTATTCGCCAAACCTCATCCCCGTTAGGCGCCTTTAGCGTCAGAGGTGCCAATTCCACAACAAACCAGTCAACATCGGCATCTGCCATCGATGAACGCCGGGTTAAGCTAAGAGTATCTCCTGAAGTTGCTGTTTTGACTATCTGCGCTCTTACTAAATCATCATTAAAAGTGGTTATGTTAGTATCTCCTGCGGAAGTAGAAATGACAGGAAAGGCTCTTGCGGTATCTATGGGAAAATTTAAACGCACCTTTTCTAACGAAGAACCGGCCTGAATACTAACGCTTCCCTTTTGCACATTACTCGCCGAATCCGTTAACTCAACTACATACCAGGCAATATCTATATTCTGGTCTGCGGCACCACCTATTGCTGCGCGCTTAAAGATTAAACTATTAACATCGGCAATTGTTCCTCTTGTCATCAAAAGTCGTTCTAAGCCGTTTATCCCTGCGCCTGCTGTATAGTTAAATACTAAAAATGCCTTATTTATATTGTGTATTGGCTCTGCGCTTAAATCTACGCTTGCTGCCGATGCGTTATAAGGAATACTGGCCGTTCCGCTTTTGACTAAAACATCTGTCTGTATCTCTATAACCTGCCATGCCACATATACAGCGCAAGGAAGAGAAAAAACAGAAGCAGAAAACAGGTCACAACGCTCAAGCCTAAGAGTATTGCCGTCAGGAAACGTGGCCTTTAAAAATTTGGGGGTCGCTGCACTGCTCTTACTTACATTGCCCCTGGCAGCGATTAAAGGAAAACTCTTCTTGGTATCTATCATTTCAGGGAGAAAAATGTCTTTTGTGTACGCATTCTCGCCAATAGCGGTTACCCCCTTAAAAATCCTCACCCCTTCTGAATATTCCACAATACAGCTTCCTGCACTGGCTACGCGTGAAATACCCAAACCTTCTGCTCGGGGGCGGGAAATATTTAACGTCCGGTAATCCAAAAAGGAAACAGTAAAAAAACCTCCTTCTGTAGATTGAAGAATGAAAGAATTGCGAGTATTCACCGGATGAGGAAGAGAAGATACCAAACTATCATCATCGGTAAAATGAGTAACTACACTTTGGGTATTTTTGATTTGAGATGAATAGGCAGGAATAGGAAAAAATATCCCCGAAGATAAAAGAAGCCCCAAGCAAAACAGAATTCTTATTTTCGTCACATTATTACAGTCTATAGTCCATAGTCTATAGTCCATAGACCATCGACTATTTATTTCTTAAATCCCTTCAAATTTAGAGGTGGAGTTTTTTTCTTAATCAGCCTGACTCTTTTCGCTGTTCTTTTACTCCATATCTGCTCACCAATTTCTGTATATTCAACTTCCACAACATCCTGTTCATTCAATTTCTTCAAATCCTTGTCTCTGATATTCTCCAGCATAATATCTTGGCTTATATAGAACATCATTTCATACTCTTTGCTTTCGTCATTCTCTTTTTTGTAGACAACGGATATAAAATTTTTATCCACAAAACTAAGTTCACCCGTTATTTCCTTAACTACCGGCTCTTTTCTTTTACCTTCCTCAGCGTAACTGGTTTTAAAAAAACAAACAATAATACCTGCTAAACACAGCCCGAAACATATTTTTAAGCTCTTTCGCATCTTGTTTATTTGATCCTCGATGCTCGATCCTAGATACTCGTAAAAGATTTCCTATTTTAAACGAGAATCGAGCATCTCAAAGATGATCTATACTTCCTATATCTATTTTTTAATTCTATCACATTACGCTTAAATGTTAAATACTTTTATACTTTTATAAAATAACGCAGATACCCGTAAATCTGCGTTGGATTTGCGAATATCTGCGTTCAAATGGTGGATTCTTTAACTGGTTATTTTTTCTCTTCGGGAGAGGAAGAGTTTTCTCCAGATTCTTGCTCAGGAAAAGCTGACTTTTTTGCCGCGCCAAGCAAATCATGGCTGACGTGGACCTGCTTTTGCCAGACAAAGAAGAAAACAGCGGCTAATAAACCAACGAATACGATAATCACCAGAATTATCAACCAGGTAGTTGTTTTTGAAGGTAAGTCCAATTTTAGCCTGGATTTCTCCAGAAGCTCAGGGGTTGCCGGACCAGAGGCCGGCTGGATGAGCTTTTCCAGGTCAATAATATCCTCTTTAATCTTTACAATTGTCTTTACGTTCTGCCGGTATATCCCAATATGCTGCTGGCGGCTAATTGTCTCATCAGACTGTGAATTAGCAATCTCGTCTGTAATATTATATACGTTCTGAGAAATCCTTTTTGCCTGGTCAAAGTATTGGGTATTCTTAAATTGGCCGAGCAAAAGATCAGTACGGTCTCTTAATTCATTGAGTTCTTCATGGGGTATAAGCCAGATATCTTCTACCTCAACCTCAAACATACGCACCTGTGCCGGAGCAAGTAAAACATTATCCTTATAAACATAATACATTGATTTCTCGGCGTCGTATTCAATATCCAGCCCGCGTAGGTCAATGATATCATTTAATTTTACCTCTTCAGGCAAATAAACCTTTACTTGAGTACTCTGCGTCTTTATCTTTGATGGATTAGCGACAACCACGCGGAAACGCACACTCCCTGGAGAAAGCGTAGTTGAGACCACCGGCATATCCAAGCCGCCGAGCTTTGCCTCAAATAACATCTGCAAAAGTTGAACCACGGCCTGAATGGCGTCGGTCTTGCTGCGTATCGCTTTTATCGTCGGAGAATCCCCTAAAGCCTCCTCCATTAAATCACTTAAATCAAACCCCTCCTCTCCGGCTAACGCAGCAAGTCGCTCGGCAATCTCATTAATCTTACGCGTAAACATTGCCGAAGGCCCTTCTTTGGCAATTGCCTCGGGTATCTCTTCAATTGATTCCTGCAGGCTTTGCAGACTAAGAATAATATTTGTTTCCTCGCTTTTGCCCACTGCTATCTCCAATAGCTTAACTGCCTCAAGCGTCTCATCAACCGCACTCTTCATCAACGGCGTCTGCGAGGTTAAACCCTCGATTGTAGTTAAGGTAACCGACTCGATTATCCCTGAGCCGGAGATTAAACCACCGGTAACATGGTCGGTAATAATATAGGTATAAGCCTTACCCGCGGTAAACCGCTTGTCTGCCTTGAATGTATAGACATAGAGCCCGGATAGAACCTTGAGTACAGGCCAGTTTTCCACAATTGGATTATTATCCCAATTGTAAACGCTAACCATAGGCGCAGGATTCTTCTGTTCACCGGTAACCGGGTCTTTAGCCTTATCCGGACCTTGAACACTTAAAGTAATCATATCATTAACCAAAGCCGGATTAGGAGACAAACTGGCATTCCAAGAATATCTTAATGCCGTAGTCTGCAGGCTTTGCCCTGCCTCTACTGCATCCTCTGCGCCTGACTTCAACAAATTAATTGCTTCCTGGGTCCTTTCCTCAAAACTCTCCAGTGTTGAATCAATCATCCCCAGCATACCACCCTCGGCAATTACCTCTGCCGCAGTCTTATCTTCTCCCACGATAACCTTGGTTTGCTCATCTAATTTATCCGTCAAAATACCTACCATACCACCCGCTGCAAGAACCTCTGCCTTGGTTTTAGTACCCACAATAAGCTTGGTCTGCTCCCTAGTTTCATCAACTACCTCTTTTAAAGATACAGTAGGAATAAGATTAATAAGAAGAGGGGTGGTAAATTCCCCGCCCAATTGATGTTTTATGACCGTAACGGCGTTATAGATACGAGAAGTATCTAATCCCGTATTCTCCCATTCCATATAAAAGAAGCCTGCCTCATCAGGCGCAGTATCAGAGAGAATCTTATCGTTTCCCTGGCCATCGTAATCAAATATCTTAATTGCGCAATCTACCGAACCGATGACTATTGAACCATCCCTGATTAAGGTGCTATTAAACATTAACTTATCAAGTTCCGGATTGTAAACATATTCGCTATTCGCTTCCCAAACATGAACTATCCTTGATTCTAAGTATATAACAAACTCATTACCCGCACCGACATAATCACGGTTACATTCATAATCCTTTGGCCCAATCCCATAGTCATCATGCTCCCATGCAACGTGCCACTTGGTATCCGATGTATTCGCAGATGAAGGAACCTTACGTTTAATACCATCTAACTCCTCTCCGGTCTCAGGGTCATACACCGGCGTTGAAGCAAGATTTCCCGCTGTATCCACCCAATCGGAATCAGAAGTTACCTTAAGACCTCCTGTAATAGGCATAATAGACACCTTATCAAGTATATGCCATTCAACTGTATAATAATCCAGATAAAAGACAGGAGAATCCACATACACATCAGGGTCATCTGTATCCTGCACCCTAACCTGTAAGTCCATGGGTAAAATACCTGAGCCTTGTAAATCGTCCTGCGTTTCTAAAGCATCGTTTTCATCTACCTGGGCAGGATCAATAACAGTCCAGGGGAAGTTTCTTGGACTAGAATCATTAAGGTAATTTTCCGTAATCAGTTGTTTGCTATCCGGATCGCCGGCCTTGAAATAATAAATATTCACGTCATCAATACTGCCGACGGTTGTCCAGGTAATAGTATGCAATTCATTAGTAACCCATCTCTCAGGCCCTGCAGCAGGAGAGCTAATCGTGGTCAAATCTCCGCGAATCTTAAATGAGTTATCGCAAAAATCATATATTCCTTCAGTAGGTTCTGCAGGGTTATAAACATTAGCAGAGTCTTCAATTAAGAGTAATACATCAACAGTTGTGCCTGTTGCAGCTATAGCATCAGGTATAGTCCAGATATAACCTCCATCA
>JAUXFU010000028.1 GCA_030622705.1 Candidatus Omnitrophota bacterium
AGCTCAATCATTTAAAGAACATATGGCAGTATATTACCGGAAAGAAAGCCAGAGCAATAAAGATAGGTATGGGGGCACCACCGCTTAAAACTAAAGATGGATGGTTATGTGTTGACCACCGGGTAGAAAGGGTGGATACAGTATATGGGAAAAAGTATCGTTTGGGTTATATGTTGTTAGACCTTAAAAATCCTAAAAAGATTCTTTACATAGGTGATTTTATCTTAGAGCCAAAAGAAGATTATGAACGTAAAGGCGGTGTGCCTGATCTTACGATTTGTATGGGGGCCATTGGCCTGGATAAAAATTGGGTGCCTGTGGATAGCGCTGATGTTTTAGGTGATGATCATATCCTGCTTGTTCATTATGGAGGAGGAGATAAGGTGGTTGCCGGAGCGTGGATTAGGATTTCTGAACTTTTGGAGAAGATGAGGAAAGCGATGGCTTGGCGCAGGTTATTTAGATTTACCCTGCCACTTTCTCTGTTAACTTCCATTATTCTTCTTATTGATATAGCCAGTGGTTCAGAGGGAATTATAAGTTCAGCACTTTGGCAGGATTTACCTATTTTCTTTCTGTTAAGTGTAGGGGGAATAGCCTCTGGGGTTATTCTTGCTGTGTTGAGTGTGGTGGGTTTGGGTGGTTTAGGTGTGGTTTTGGACTTAGGTCAAGTAGATAAAAATGAGGGGAAAGATAGGAGAGATATCAATGAAGACGAGGGCAAAGCAGGAATACCTTCGGGGAATGACAATTTTATAGTTGTTCCGTATGGTGAAACAGATGAAAAGAAGCTACTGAAAAAGGCGGGAAAGTTTGATATTAAAAGGTATAAGAGCTTGATGTTAACTCCGGATGACGTAGAAGATATGCATATTCCGAGGCTGGATCTCAAGAAAAAAGGAGAAATTGTTGGAGTTTTCAATCCCGGAGCGTGTGATGGAAAAATTGCGATCCGTTTCTGGTTAGAAGATAGCTCTTCAATTATAGTAGGCGATGACTTAAAACATGATGAAGATTTAGATGAATATGTAATAGATAAGAAAAGTTTGAATGTATTGCTTAAACCTGAAGATGCACAAGGGTATAAATCTATTTCCTGTGAAGACCCGAGAGTAACCAGAATAAAGATAGGAAATAAATACTTGTGGTGTATTTGTTTTACGGAAGTGATAGAAATAGAAGACGGCCGCCCTTACGCTTGTCCGGCGGCAGCTCTTACGGAAGATTTCAAAGAAGTCAGCAAACGCGGGCTGATTGCAACGGACAGGTTTTTCGATAAGAGTCACAAAGATGCAATTGTTCAGCAGTTAGAGGATGGAACTGTTGTTTTAATACACAGGATTAAACCGGATATACATATTACAAAGATAGGTTCCGTAGAAGATTTTGAACGTTTGATAGACGATGAGGGTTATAGAAAGAAGTTCTGGGATGAGTATAATCCAGAGGTAGATATCGCGGTTAAGGCACCGCCGGGGCAGTGGTTAGGAGCTGGGACACAACTTATACCTGTAAACTTAGGCGAAGTAAAGTATTTGATGTTTATACATCGCGCTTTTGAAGTGATAGTAGGAAGAGAAAATCGCCGCTGGTATATAGCTGAAATAGTTGGATTGAATAAGGAGTTTAAAGCGGTTGGAGTGCCGCGGGCTTTTATGACTCCTGAAAAGTCTTATGAAATAGCTGAATCGGTTGGGGAACGCGGATATGGTTATTATAAATTATTTAAAACGGAGCTTAATCTATTGGATTTGGAAAACACTTTTCCGGGAGGATATATGATAATAGGAGATATCCTTCATCTTTTTTACGGCGCGGGAGATTTAAATTGCGCAGGGGTTAAAATTGCTATGTCCGATATAGTAGAGGGATTGAAGATAGAGTTTGATGAGGATTCTAAAGACGAGTCAGGGGTTAGAATAATGTCAGCCTCCGAAAAGCTCCCTATTCCTGAAAGAGTTGGTCAACGTGAGGAGGAGAAAGCTTTGAAAAACTGGCAATTATGGTTAGAAAGTGTTCTACCTTCTCCAATGTTTAAGGTAGTTCTATTTTTTGGAGGTTATGGGATAACAGACAAGGGAAAGCTGGAGACAATGGAAAAAGATTTTAAGACTGAGAGATGTGGAGTATTGTTGGATATCAATGATGTAAGAAGTATCCCCGCGTTCAATGATTTGGGAAATATTTGCGGAGTAATTCATGGCACGGTTGCCTATAACAAAATTGTATTCAGAGTATGGTATGAGAATATGTTTTCGGTGATTGGGATAGCGGATGCGCTATACGATGAAAATGGAGAATTGGCAGTAAAAAAAGACACTATGAGAATACTTTTGACGCCGGATAAGACGAGCGAGGAAAACACAATAAGAGCTTTTGAAAATCCGAGCTTAACTAAGATTAAGATTGGAAGTGAAGATTGGTGGTGTATTTCTTATATAGAAGTAGAATTTATTTCTAAAGGAGATGGAACAAGAGAAGTAAAGACTCGTCCGGCAATCGCGCTTACCCGGGATTTTGAAGAATTTAGATACCAGGGGCATATTACTACGGATAAGTTTGCTCTTATGTCGCATAAGGATTGTGTTGTTCAACAGCTTAAGGATGGGGTCATTATTTTGATACATCGGGTTGCTCCAGAAATAGGGATACAGATTACCAAGATTGGTCAGCCGGAGAAGCTTATCGAATTGGTTACAAATAAGAAAGCCCGGGATGATTTTTGGAAAGACTATAATCCTGCCAGGGATACTGTTCTCCGCTCTCCAAAGAGGCAGTGGATAGGCAGCGGGATTCCGATTATTCCTGTAAAGCTTGGAAAAATAAAATATCTTATGCTTCTACACCGCGGTTTTTATGTGAAAGAAGAAGGAGGGATACTTCGTAAGTATATAGGTGAAATAGTTGGATTGGATGAAAAATTTAAACCGGTTGGCCAGCCGAAATGTTTTATTTATCCTAAAGAAGAAGAAGGTGAGGCTGCTGAGGCAGTTGGTATTAATGGCCATGCTGTCTACTGTGCGTTTAGAAAATATAGATACCTGAACCTTAGACACTCTTTCCCGTCATCAGCAATGATATACGGAAATTTTCTTTATGTAGTACTGGGCGGTGGAGAAAACCGTTGTTATTATGTGCGAATTCCCCTGGCTGAAATAGCACGGCAAATTGGAGGTATGACTGCAAGGCAGTTTTTCCTTATTCTTCTTACCGATATGCTTAAATGGATGGTAAACAGCGGCAAGATCAGGGCGCCTGATTTTTATTCTTTAACCCGGGATTTGCGCGAAAAGGTATTCAACAAGCCGCTGTGCCTAATAACAATTACTATACTCTGCCTTCCGTGGCTGGTGGGGGGTATAGTCTTGGGCGCAGCGGCTTTTGATTTTGGCGCTTTGTTCGCGCCGGCTTTGGCTGGGGCTGTTCCTGCTGATATCGGATTTTCTCTGATTCCGATGGGGATATTGTTGGGGATGGTTAAGACATCCAGCGGGCTTAATCGAAAGAAAGGTGATCCTAACAGCGATCTTAAGGAGGTATTGGTTAATATCAGTAAAGAGCTAAGAAATATATTGCAGAAATTACTTATTTTGGAAAAAGAGCGTGAGTCCCTCAAGAAAGATAGAAGGCGAGTGCAAGTAAATATAGGGAATATTAGCGCAACAATACATACAATAGAGGAATTTAATAGATTTGAAGGAGAGCAATATTTAAATTTAACGCTGCTTAGAGGAATGGAACTTCTGAGCATTTTGGATGATATTAATAAGAATACATCTGGTTTTTATATACCCACAAAACAGATAAAGCCTTATGTTAAAAATATCAAAAAATCCATTAGAGAAATAAGAAAAAAATTAATTCTTATTGTGAGAAGTAAGAACATTGAAGCTCTACATAAATCCAATGACGAATTAATCCAGTTTATAGGTGAACAGGTTCCCGTAGGCCCAAGGCGAGAATTCTTTAAGAAGCAGATTACCCCCAGGATTGAAAAACTCATAGAAGCAGGTTTTCTCCATAACAAGCCTAAATTATTGAAATTCCTCATTGAAATTGCACAATTTATATCAAAAGGCGGCAAGTTAGAGGTTGTTGAGGGTAGTGTAAATGGAGAAATTGTGCTGGGTGTTGAGCGTAGGGAACGTAACTTGCGCGAGCTATACAAGATTGCTTTTCCGGCCCTTACTGTTTTACTTTTAATGATGCTTTTTGCCGCTATGCCTGCTGTTGCTTTGCCCGATACAATTATTCCTGGCGGGGGTTTGGAGTTATCCGCTTTATTTTCCTTAAGCACTCTACCCGGACTCAGCGGGGGTGCTGTGATTGCCCTGATGGGTTTGCTAGTAGGAGCTATAGCTGGTCGAGGTCATAAAGGTGTAGGCTCTCCCAGAGTAAGGAAGGTGTTTTGGAAAGATAAAGAGATTGAGAAGGTTGAGATAATTTTTAAAGGTGAAGAATATTGGATTAATTTTACAATTGAAGGCGTAGAGAGACGTTTGCGGATAAGTAATACGCCAGGAAAGGGAAGATTTTATTCTAAGACAGTGCTTTTCTATGAAGATAAAGAAGGCAGACCAGAAGGAATATTTTTGGATTGCAGCGATATTAATTGGGGCTATATAAAAGGCCCGGGAAATAAAGAAATAGATATAAGGGGATTAGCGGCGCTTATTATCACGCCTGATGGACAGATAGGGAAAAAGGAGGAATCCCCAGCGAAGAAAATGGCTCCTGATAAAAATAAAAACAACATTCTTGAGGGTCTTTTCTCCATTGTTCCTGCCGGCATTCTTGCCGTAATTGCCTCTGGTTTGCTTATTCGAACAGTTAGCGCCTTACCAGTCTTAAGCCTGCCGGCAAACGCGGCTTCAGGTTTATCTTTAACTTCCAGTTTAACAGGTATATTGTTGGGTTTGTCGTTAACAGGTTTAACTTCTGTTTCTGTTCTTATATTGTTAAAACATTTGCTTCTCAGGCACACGAGGCAGCCGAGGGCGAGGCCGGAGAATAGTTGTCAGTTGTCAGTTTACAGTTCTCAGAACCAGAATATCCTAGAGCCAAGTCAATCTTTCCTTAAAGGCGCCCCTCGGAGCGTTTTCTCCTCATTCAAATACATCAGATTAACCCCACTATTTAAATTATTACTTATTCCATCTATTGTTTTAATAAATAAAAATAAAGTAGGTAAAGGTAGGATAGGAACCGATAGCCAAAGGAAAGGTATTTCTTGTAGCGCCTTGGATTTAAAGGAAGTTACAGTTTCTCTGCAGGAAATAAAAAGAAATTTCTCCAGAATAAATGAAGAATTAACTCTCGAAAGAGAGCCTTTAAAAGATAAGATTATAAACAATCTTATACTTGGATACGGATACCTAAAAGAACTGTTAGAAAACGACAGAGACATTTTGTTAGAGGATATTCTGGAGTTAAATAATTTATGCCTTATTGGCCGTGATGTTTCTGCTCGATTGGAGTATCATAATTCCATTATAGCGGCAAGAGATAGATTCAGCCAAAACATCAGGCCAATATGGAAGTGGTATGAAAAACATAATTCACTTTCTCCATGGAAGAAAGCAGCTGGAGTTTATATGAGGATGCTAAGCACTCCTCAGCTATTTAAAGAAGGCAATCATCGCACAGGGATTTTATGGGTAAATTTCATTCTTTTAAAAAATGATTTACCTCATTTTGTCCTGGGGGTTAAAAATGTAGTGGAATATTTTAATCTTTCGGCAGAGATTAAATTAAGGGATAAAAATAACGTTTTGGAAAGGTTGAAATTAAGAAGGCTCGAAAGAGTCTTTGCGGAATTTTTGGAAAGAGAAGCCTTTGGTAAGTTAGACAAAAAAGAAAGAGATAGCGGAAGCCAGTTTCGGTATAGCCGAATAGAAGCTTCCTTTGTATTCATCTTTGCCTTACTTACTGTATTTACCGGTTTCCCCTTATCCTTGACTGATTTAGGCGGCAGCTTGGCTGTTTTGTTAGGGGGCCTGCCTTTGGCGTTAGCGGGTATAGGCGGGTTGGACTGGGGGTTGCTGTTGGGTTCAGGCATTACTGCGATTATGGTTCCTTTTGGCTTGATGCGAGGCAATGTTTTAGGAAATTTCAGAAAGGATGGGACCAGATGGGGAAAGTATCGGGTTGCAAAGCTTAAGCGGTTATATGATGATTATATGAGAAGTTATGAACAGCCGCAGGATTTATCAATTCTGCAGATACTAAAGGCCCGCATAAGTAAGTATTTGTTGTTTTCTTCAAAGGAATTAGTAGTCGAAGTAGTTTATTTGCTGCTTCAGTTTTTATCTGCTGCAGTACCGACGATGTCGATTAAGATTATGACGGTTGGAGTACAAAAAACAAAAAGATATATAGTTATAAGGCGGGTGGAAATCGGCGCAGGCAAGCCGCTTACTAACGAAGCAATAACAGACCTAGAGCAAAAGTTGAGGAGGGCTGAGAATATCCAGGAGGTTCGCCAGATAATGAGCGATTATGTTCTGAAGAGCGGATATGCTTTATTAAATCATTACAGAGGGGAGTTTGAGAGAGAGTCTTTTGAGCGTAGCAAGCCGTCTACTGCCAAATATGTTGGCCGGCGGGAGTTTTTAATCAATATCTTAGGGTATCTTTTCGTAAACATAATTAATTCCCGTAAGGAATTTAAAGATGAGAAGGACAGACAGACACTTGTGTTTTTGATGGAAAGATTAGAAGACCCTGACCCGAGGGTAATTGCTGCTTCAGCGCGGATATTATGGCAGATTAAGGATTATATATCTGATATTGACCGGCCGGCAATCATTCGCCTTTATCATAAGATACTTACAACACATAAGGATGAGGTAGCCCGGGGCGCGGCAGCGCGGGCGATTAAGGAATTTTTAGATCCTTATTCAATAGAGGTATTAAAAAAGGTTTTAATTTCCAGGGAGGAGGAACCATCACGCTTTGTGCGGGCTTATGTAGTTGAGGCGATAATGTTTTTCTTCCGGAAATATCCTAAATACACAACTGAATCTCATTATAAAGATGTAGATGGTATCATCCGGGAATTGATTCGTATGATTAAACAAGAACAGGACAATGGAATTCTTAGAAAAGACATTGCCAGGGCATTGGGAGAGGTTTATTATGCTACCCCTGCATTACTGGAAGGCCTTGAAGAAACCTTATTTGAGGATACTGACCCCGGGGTTCAGGCAGATGTTTTACATTCGTTAGCCAGGCTTTATCTGTCAACAAATGCCTTCAAGGAAATTGATTCCTTTGCAAGATTATTAATCAAATTTATTAAAGCAGCCCGTCAAGGGCGCAGGAATATCCTTTTGGAAGACTATGCCTATAATGTTTTGAGAATGACAAGAAAATGGATTACGGAGCCAGAATTAAACAGAGAAATTAGAGAGGTTTTGAGAGATCGGCCTGAAATACCTCAAGAATTAGGAGGAGATAACCCGGTTTGTTTCCTTGAGATTGACAAATTGCTTGAGCCGAAAGAGGAAGGATTTCAAGGCGGGCTCTCTGCAAAGGTAATTTCCGAGTTGATGCACAGATTGGATAAAGAAGATTTTACACTTGTGCCCAGCGCAGGATTCCTTGTAGGCCGGGATGTTGCTGGCCTTACGAATCAGGAGCTTACCCTCAGGTTACGCTTAGGTCTTTTAATTTCTACTATTAAGCGGCTTAAGGATGGTATGCCTGCGCTTATTCCGTCGCGTGACCCGCTGCGGGGTAAGGACGTCTCGCAAGCTGGGTCGGTAGTAGTGCCTGTTAAGGGCAAGCCTATTGTAATCATTGGTTTTAGCGAGCAAAAATCAGAGATAGAGCGGGCATTAGGCGGGGAACTTCCGGTGGTTACAGTTGAGTTAGGGGATAACGTGGATAGAATAGCTGAAAAGATTCAGGGGATTTTAAGCGATAAAATAGGAGCGGCCGCAATTACCTGTATTATTTTCTTAATCTCTTTCATAATGTCCCTTTTGTTTATTGCTACTGTCAGTGCTTTACCGGATTTAAGTATATTGACATTATCCCTGCTTTGTTTCTCTATAGATTCCGGCTCAGCAGGTATAATGGC
>JAUXFU010000074.1 GCA_030622705.1 Candidatus Omnitrophota bacterium
TACATTACCTTTCGTGCGGCGATGGCTGCCTTTACCGCGTTTATAATTAGCCTGATATTTTATCCTTTATTAATCCGTAAATTAACAGCAGCTAAAATTGGGGAAAATATCAGGAAGGAAGAAAGCGCCGATTTATTCAATTTACATCAGGTTAAACAGGGCACACCTACAATGGGTGGAATATTAATCTTAATTGCAATTTTAATATCTACTTTGCTCTGGGCGGATATTACCAGTCATTATATTCTGCTTAGCATTTTTGTTTTGTTGTGGTTAGGCATTACCGGCTTTATCGATGACTATATAAAACAAACCAGGAAGCAGTCTAAGGGTCTTGCGGCTCGCTCAAAATTAATTAGCCAGGTTATACTCGGTTTGTTAGTTGGGGTGTTTCTGTTTTTAAGCCCGCAGTTTACAACGCAGCTCGACATTCCTTTTTTAAAGCAAGCCTATTTAGACCTCGGTATATTTTATATTCTTGTTGTAATTTTGGTACTTTGCGGTACCTCTAATGCGGTAAACCTGACTGACGGTTTAGATGGTTTGGCTATCGGTACCGTAATTATGGTTGCTTTGAGTTTCTCTGTTTTAAGTTATATTTCAGGGCATATCACTTTTAGCCAGTACTTATTTATTCCTTATATAGAAGGCAGCTCAGAGCTGACCGTTTTTTGTGCGAGCATTGTCGGTGCGGGGGTCGGTTTTTTATGGTTTAACTGTTATCCCGCATCTATATTTATGGGTGATGTGGGCTCTTTGCCTTTAGGCGGGGCATTGGGGATGGTGGCACTATTAATTAAAAAAGAAATGCTTTTAGTGATTGTCGGCGGGGTATTTGTAGCTGAGGCAGTATCCGTAATCCTGCAGGTCGCCTCTTTCAAGTTACGGGGGAAACGTATTTTTAAGATTGCTCCTTTACATCATCATCTGCAATTTATCGGTTGGCCGGAGTCTAAAGTAATTGTGCGGTTCTGGATAATTGCCGCACTGTTGGCAATTTTGACATTGGTAACGCTGAAGATTAGGTAAATGAAGACATAGCTTATGTCGCTCTACGAGCGACATAAGCTATGTGTCCGAACTTACCCAGCACTAATTTCGAGCTTTGAACTCGAAATTAGTGCTGGGTCAATTCGCCCTGCACCATATGGAGCAGGGCTCATTGATGATTAATCAGGATTATTTCAAAAACAAAAATATTACTGTTGTAGGCTTAGGTATCAGTGGTTTTGCCTGCGCGAGGCTTTTATATAATCTCGGCGCGCAGGTTAGTATTACCGAGAAAAACAAGAATTCCCGGGTTATGGATTATGCTCAGAGGTTACCTTTTTTGGTCAATCAGGAATTAGGCAGGCATACCTGTGAGTTCATCCGCGGTAGGGATTTGATTGTTACCAGCCCCGGGATAGACGGGAAAAGTCAGCCTTTGGCTTGGGCAAGAGAGTTTGGTATACCGGTAATCAGTGAAATCGAGTGCGCCTGGATTCTTTGCCCGGCAACCGTAATTGCGGTTACCGGTACAAATGGCAAGACTACAACCACTACCTTAATCGGCAGGGTATTAGAAGCAACGGGGCGAAAAGCATTTATTCTGGGTAATATCGGCACTCCTTTTTCCGCCCAGGTCGAGAGGATAGAGAGAGAGGACTTTGTTTCGTTAGAGGTCAGCTCATTTCAACTGGAAACAATAAGGGCGTTTAAACCAAAGGTTTCGGTAATATTAAACTTTACCCCTGATCATTTAGACAGATATCAGGATTTATCCGGGTACTTGTCGGCAAAATCCCGTATATTTATGAATCAGGATGAGTCTGATTATTTAATTTTAAACCGTGATGACCAGCAAGTTAAGGAATTAGCCGGGAAATCAAAGGCGCAGGTTATCTATTTTGATGGCAGCAAGTTTCCTAATTTTGCTGCGGTAAAGGCCGTTGCTTCAGTATTTCAGATAGATCCGGATTTATGCTCAGATGTTCTTTGCGCATTCAGAGGTTTACCCCACCGCATGGAAAGGATATTTAAGTTTAAGGGCAGGGAGTTTATTAATGATTCTAAAGCAACCAATCCTGACGCTGCTGCTTTTGCCCTGCGTGGAATTAACAAGCCGGTTATTCTTATAGCGGGTGGCAGGGATAAAGGTTTTGATTTTTCTGATATTCAGGATTTAATCTGCCGGAGAGCAAAAACCCTGATTATCATCGGCGAGGCGAAAGAAAAAATAAGGCAAATTTTTCAAAAAAGAGTACCTTTAATAGAAGCCGCCGACTTAGCAGAAGCGGTTAAGCTTGCCTTTAAGCACTCCAGGGAAGGGGATTGTATTCTCCTTTCGCCGATGTGCTCGAGTTTTGATATGTTCAGAGATTACAAGCACAGGGGAGAGGTGTTTAAGCAGGCAGTGGAAAGTTTAGTTCGTTAGTTCCGTTAGGCTCGTTAGTTCCGTTATTCCCATTACTCTCGTTATTCCCGTTAGGCTCGTTATGTCCGTTACTCTCGTTTTTTGTTCGTTGGGTTTGTTAATACGTTAATACTCTATGCGACAGACAAGAATTCATATATTAATCATCACGATTATCTTAATCTGTATCGGTATAGTGATGATATATAGTACGACAAGTATCTATGCGCAGGAGAAATTTAATGACGAACTGTTTTTTTTAAAGAAACATCTATTTTTTTTATTTATCGGCTCTATTTTCTTTGCTTTGGTTTTGAGCATTGATTATAAAATACTTAGAACTTTTTCCAGGCCTCTGTTAATGTTTACACTTTTTTTGCTTGTTCTGGTATTAATTCCCGGCATTGGTTGTTCGGTCGCAGGTGCCAGGCGCTGGTTTAGATTAGGCAGTTTTAGTTTTCAGCCTTCAGCGATGGCAAATATGGTTTTGATTATCTATGCAGCCGATTTTATCAACCGTAAACAAGATCGAATAGAAGATTTCGTTAGCGGTTTTTTACCGCTGCTATTGGTTTCAGGGCTGGTTTGTGGCCTTGTTTTTCTTCAGCCTGATCTGGGAACTGCCTTGGCGATATTCATCGCGATTATGCTTTTGTTGTATATCGGCGGGGCTTCAGTTTCTTATTTATTGTTTACTTTAGCTACCTCGGTGCCCGTGCTTTGTGTTATGATATTCAGCGCTCCTTACAGGCGCTCACGGATATTAGCTTTTTTAAATCCTTGGGCTGATCCTGCGGGCAGCGGTTTTCAAATTATACAATCTCAGATTGCTCTTGGTTCCGGTGGATTCTTTGGTTTAGGATTAGGCGCAAGCCGCCAGAAGCTCTTTTTTCTTCCTGCCGCGCATACTGATTTCATCTTTTCGATTATCGGAGAGGAGATAGGTTTCTTTGGAATTAGCGGCGTAATTCTGCTTTTTATACTTCTTTTATTTTGTGTTTCAAAGGTAGTGAAAAATTGTTCTGAGCCGTTTGGCTATTATTTGGGCTTAGGGTTGATTCTTTCGTTTTTATTAAGGGCGTTTATAAATATTGCGGTTGTTTGCGGGGTAGTGCCTACTAAGGGGTTACCTCTTCCGTTTATCAGTTACGGCGGATCTTCTTTGATCTTTGATATGATTAGCATCGCCCTGATTTTAAATATTGCCAGAACCTCCGAGCAATTCTAAATTCAGATAGAATTATACACAAAATTCAGGTTTTAATATAGAATTTACCGAATTTATGCTCCGGAAACTTGCTGAAAATCGTACCAGGAGTTAACTGTGCCGAATAGAATGAATCCAACAGTTTTTTCGCTCAGAGGCGATTTTTTCACGCCAAAGGTCTTTCGCTCTTTGGTGGCTGCGGAACTCGTCCGTCGGCTTTCGCCAGGACGGACTCAAACACCCTCGCCATCCGAATGTTTCCACGTTCGGATTCCCTCACAGCGAAAGCTGCTTTGCCTAAAATCACCATTCGCGAAAAAACCGTCAGATTCATTCCACACGATTTTGCGTAAATCCGTGGTCATCCGTGAACAAAATCCGTGGACATCCGTGATTAACACAGAAGTTGCAATTTTTGGAATTATACATAAGACAAGGGTAGTTCCTGATTTTATTAAGATATGAAAATACTTATTGCCTGCGGCGGGACAGGCGGACATATATTTCCCGGATTAAGTTTGTATAATAGTTTAAAAAAAAGGCAAAACCCAAAAGATATACTCTTGGTGTTAGATAAAAGGGCAATTTCTTCTTCGGTTATTTCAGGGCAGTATCCTTATGTTTGTCTTTCGCTTGCTCCGATAAGATTTAAATTCGATTTACAAAGTGCCACTATTGTATTAGAATTAATAAGAGGGATTCTTGAGACTCTTAGGCTTGTTTTAAGGTTTAGGCCTGATGTGGTTGTTGGGTTTGGCGGATACGCAAGTTTCCTTCCCGTATTTTTCGCCAGCCTTTTTAGAAAAAAGACTGTAATCCATGAACAGAATGTTTCTTTTGGGCTGGCCAATCGGATACTCGCTAATTTTGTTGATAAGATAGCGATTAGTTTTCCCCGGACAGGTAATTATTGTTCAGGGAAATCGTTGAAAATATTTTCCGACAAGCTAAAATTTACCGGTAATCCCTTAAGGCAGGATTTAGTCCGGATAGAAAAGGCCCGTGCCCGCGAATGTTTGGGTTTATCTGAGGATAAATTTACCATTTTGGTAATGGGAGGCAGCCAGGGGGCGCGTAACATAAATACGACTTTTATTAAAGCGGTTGGTTTAATCAAAAATAAACGGGATGTTCAGGTTATTCATCTTTGCGGCGAATCTGACCGGCGTTTTTTAGAAATAGGTTATAAGGATCTAGAGGTTAAGGCAGGCATATTTAGTTTTTTTAACTCGATGGGCTATGCGTATTCAGCAGCGGATATAGTGGTTTCCCGTGCCGGCGCAACAACTATCAGCGAAATCGCCTTTTTTGGCCTGCCGGCGATTCTTATACCTTATCCTTATGCGCGCGGACACCAGGTAGAAAACGCTTATTATCTACGCGGGAATAACGCGGCAGTTCTTATTGAGGAGGAATACCTGAATTCCGGCATTCTTGAGGATAAGATATTGGAGTTATTCAACAGCCCGGGAAAGCGGAACTTGATGAGTCAAAACATATCTGGGCTTTCTTCACCTGATGCAGGCGAGTCTCTGGCGGATTTGGTACTAAGATAATAAATCCGAAGTCATCCGCGATTGACATAGAATCGGCGGAACTTATGCTCCGGGAATTTGTTGAAAGTCGTATCAGGAGTTAACTGTGCCGAATAGAA
>JAUXFU010000064.1 GCA_030622705.1 Candidatus Omnitrophota bacterium
GAAGACATAGTCCAGACCGCAACAATTTATTGGCCGGAGAAACCCGGTGCGGTAAGCTAAGCAGTAGGTCGCGTGTTCGAGCCACGCCAGGCGCGCCATAGTTCGGCTTTTTCCTTCGACTTCGCTCGGGACGAAATCGACGTACAAAGTGCTAAGCGCAGGCGAAGCAAGAAATCATGGAACTTCAGATAAAGATATTAATAGCGCTGTTAGTGATTGTGATTTTGCTTTTTAGCGCGGCGTATATAGTTGTCGCGGTAAAGGGCAGGCCGTTGCTTACTCAAAGGTTAGAGGATGTGTTGGATAAAAGGGTAAGTATTGGTAGTTTGGGATTAAAGCTACCTTTAGGTTTATGGGTAAGGCATCTGCGGATTGAGGGGTTAGGGGAGATTGACTGTATTTATGTTTTTCCTGATTTACCTGGATTGCTTCGCGGTAAAATTATTCTCAACGAGGTTAAGATTTTAAATCCCCAGATAAGCTTATCAAAGGGTTTAAGCGATAAGGAGACGGCGGATATTGATCTTAGGAGGTCTCACCTCCAAAAGGAGGAGAGACCTCTACGGCAGGTTGTTGGAGAAAAGACCTTCTTGGTAGGCACCATAGAAGAGAGTCCGTTTGATGAGGTTATTTTTGATGAGTCCGTAAGCCGGGATGAAGAAGCTGTAAGTTTGCCGGTTGTGCAGCCGGATTTACCTGTAGCAGATACAGTCAGAAAACAGCACCCGACCTCATTTACTATAAAGCATCTAAGGGTAGAACATGGGGTAATCAATTTTATTGATAAGCTTGGGTCTGAGCCGCAGGAGCAGGTAAACCTTCTGGTCAAGGATGTTTATTTTGATTTAAAAAACCTGTGTTTATTGCCTCAGTCCGCGGTTACCAGGTTTGAGTTAAAAGGCACGGTTGTCTGGCAGGGTGGGTTAAGCAAGGGGACGATCTATGCTTGTGGCTGGGCGGATTTTCATAAAAAGGACATACAGGCAAGGCTTGAGATTAAAGATATAGACGCGATACCGTTATATCCTTATTATTCTAATTGGGTGGATTTGGAGAATGCGCGCATAGAAAAAGCAGTTCTTAATTTTACGAGTGATATCCAGGGAGAGAATAATGAAGTTTTAGCCCGCTGCTGCCTGGAGTTAACGGATATTCAATTCAGGCCGCGTCCGGCTGATGAGACTAAGCATAAGGCGCAAAGGATTACGTTTGCGGTTTTGGATATCTTTCGTGAGCTTAATCAGGGGAAGGTAATATTAAATTTTACGGTAAAAACAAATATGGATAAGCCGGGTTTTAAGTTTGAGAGTATTAGTTCGGCGATCGATGAAAAAATTGCTCAGGCAAGGGGTTCTAATGGAGCTAAGATTGAGGAAGTGGCTTTGTTGCCTGGCAGGCTGGTTGAGGATGTGGCAAAGGGGGCAGGCGGAGTAGGCAGGGCAATTATAGATGGAGCGGTTTCTATTGGCAGGAGTGTTACAGAGGCAATTCTGGATGTTTTAGGCGCCGGGGACAAGGAGTCGAAAGAAATAGAGCTCCAAGAGGAGAAACCCGCGGAAGAACAAGATTCCCCAATACAAGCAGTCACACAAGATCAATTTCCTGAATAAAACTATTTAGATTATGGTGGGTGTAGCTCAGTCTGGTAGAGCACTTGACTGTGGCTCAAGTGGTCGCGGGTTCAAGTCCCGTCATCCACCCCAGTAATTATTGAAATATGGTTTGTATATCCGGCAACAATTTTTGATAAGAAAGAAAGGAGAATGAGTGAACGAGCAGATTAAACATGATGTGGTGGATTTGATCAAGAAAATGCAACAGCAGTTGGTCTTTTTGGAGAAGAAGATAGATATCCTGATCGATCAGTCTTCACGCAGGCCTTTTAGCGAGAAGCATTTTTCAAAACCTTCCCGGTCTTTTGGCCGCCCTTACCGTCCTTTCGACAGAAAGCATAGTGATGTCACTGGAGAAAAAAGATTTGACCGCGGACGCCATTTCGAAAAACGCCATAGTGAAGAAAATCGAAGATTTGACCATAAGAAGAAGGTTTACGGTGACTCTCGGGAAAGTGATTCTGGTCAGGATCGTCAGTTTGCAAGACGTAACGATGGCCAAAATGAGGGGTTTGATCGTAAAAAGAAGCCGTTTCCTTACAAGCGAAAAGGCCGTAGGTAAACAACCGCAAGGCCCAAAAAAGGACCTAAAAGAACCAGACATGCGCATTCCTAGGCTTGGATCCTGCGGTCAAGCCGCAGGATGACAAGAAGTTTATTGCAGGATGACAGGGGGTGACCGGACATTTTAACTTTGGCTAATTAGGATATTATCACTTTGGGGTTATATTATTTTCCATAGTGTTTGACATTTCGTATTAAAGGAGTATAATAAATTCAAATAGAAACCACAAAGATTAGGAAATCTCAAACCGTAAAGGGGCAGAATTACTAAACTTTACGGTTTTTTTGTTAACAAAGTAATAAAAACCGAAAGGAGGGTGTAATGCATACCGGTAAAATTAAGAAGGTAGTGCGTGAAAGAGGGTTTGGTTTTATCAGTGATACCGATGGCAGAGAAGTATTTTTTCATCAGAGCAGCCTGACCGATACGCAATTTGATGCTGTTAAAGAAGAAGAAAATGTAGAATTTGAAATTGAGGATTCCCCAAAGGGGCCTCGCGCTGTTAATGTACGTATCGTAAAGGTATAAACACGCCATATTCACCCTTGCTAGGTTGACAGGACATCTAAGATAGAGGTCTGAAGAATCATAATTATGCATAAGACGATGAATAAAGGTGTTCTGCCGCAAGACAACAATCAATCCGAAAGAAGCTTTTATGGGCTGGGCATCGCTCCGAAGATCCTGGATATCCTCGCGCAGATAAAGTTTGAGGTGCCTACGCCGATTCAGTTTAAAGCAATTCCGCTTGCGATCGAGGGCAAAGACGTCGTTGGTATCGCGCAGACCGGTACCGGTAAGACCCATGCCTTTGCTATTCCTATGGTGCAGCGCCTGGTGCAGAGAGAGGGAGTTGGTTTAGTCCTTGCGCCTACGCGTGAATTAGCCATTCAGATTGACGAAGCCTTTCAAGGGTTAGACAATCCATTCGGGATGAAAACTGCTTGTCTTATCGGCGGCGTCCCAATGAATGGGCAGATACAAGCCTTACGCAGGAATCCGCGCATAATAATCGCCACTCCCGGCAGACTGATAGACCATATGAGTCATTGGAATTTTCTGCCGGAAAGCGTAACTATGCTGGTGCTTGATGAAGCAGACCGTATGCTGGATATGGGTTTTTTACCGCAGATTACAAAAATCCTGCGTTTCCTCCCCAAAGACAGACAGACTATGCTGTTTTCAGCGACTATCCCCAAAGAGATTATGGAGATTGCCGCAAGGCACATGAAACTTCCTGTTTCTGTCGAGATCGCGCCGTCGGGGACTACCGTGGAAAGCGTCACCCAGGAATTATTTATTGTTAAGAAAGAGGCCAAATCGCGGCTCCTGGGCAAGCTGCTCGCGCAATATCACGGAGCCGTGCTTTTGTTTTCCCGCACCAAGCACGGCGCGCATAAAATTACACGTTCGATTAAGGAAATGGGGTATCGCGCGGCAGAGATGCATTCTAACCGTAATTTAAGTCAGCGCCGCGAAGCGCTTGAGGGTTTTAAATCAGGAAGGTACAAGGTACTTGTGGCAACCGATATCGCTGCCAGGGGAATTGATGTTATCGGTATCGAGCTTGTAATTAATTATGATCTTCCCGATGAAGCGGGAAATTATGTGCATCGTATCGGCCGGACCGCGAGGGCAGGTCATAAGGGGCATGCAATTTCTTTTGCTACGCCTGACCAGAGCCGTGATGTTAGGAATATTGAAAGGATTATCAGGTCTACGCTGTCTTTATCAAAACACCCCGAAATTCCCCCGGAAGAATTTGTTGAATCCAGCCACAATGTTCATCAAAGAAACTCAAAGCGGCATCAAGGTCAAAGAGGGAATAAGTTTCGCCGCTTTTGAGCTTTTGCCGACCCGATTTCATTATAAAAACTACCCCAACCCTGTTTCGGTTTATCGTGGAAACAGGCTATACACAATTCCACCAATAAAACTTGAGAGTTTATTAGATATGTGCTATAAGAAAAAAAGGCAGGGTAGTTGCTACCTATTCTATATCTATTAAGTTTTTATATAGGTTATTAAAGACAGGGTGGTATAATTCCTTATACGTATTAATGGTACGATACCCCTTAACCGGCTTGATAAAGACTATTGTTATAATGAATTAAAAAGGAATTATCGGCATGAAATATATAATCACAAAGGTATCGGGCATATTTTTTCTCTTTTTACTATTTAGTGTTTACTTTAATTACTCCTGTAATGCCGCTGATTTGAACGACTTATATCAGGCTTTCTTAGAAAAGGATAGGTATCTTTATAAAGGAGAGATTTATCATTTTAGGGCAAATGAGGATGGGGTGCATGGGGGTGTCTCCTATGATAAATTTGACTCTAATTTCTATTTCTATTCTTTTAATAATGTCTTAAGATTTTCCCCTGCGTCTTCTTTAGAGTTAGCGTTAGGATTCAAAGAAATATTTCCCGTAAGATACAAGCGTTTAACTTATAACCCGTCAGGCAGCCTGGCTATTTTACAAAGATACAAGATAAATTATTGTAGAGATTACAGCTTAAGCCTGCGCATGAGAAAGGAGCGGGTGGAGATATACCAGGATTTCTTAGGAAAACGACAAAAGACTAATTGGAATTCCGCGAATTATCCTGCCATGCCCAATTACTTTAGTTATATTCGCGCTCATTATGAACACTTCAAAACAGGACTTAGATACCTTTCTGACGATTACGACATTCCAGGGAAATCAAATCTTTCTAAACTCAGGCGATCTCTGCTTTCCGATAATCAGATAAATATTGAAGCAGAATTAGAATATAGGAAAGGTAAACTGAGAAGAAATACCTCTTACTACAGCGCCGGATTATATTCTTTCAACTTTTATCAAACCTTAAGAAAACATCTTATTCCGGGGCTTAACCTAAGGTACGGCTTAACCGAAAACCTGGAAATGGAAAGCGGTCTATATTATACAACACCTTTTAACTATGAATACGAATATAAAGAATATTGGCCCGCGGGAACAACTTTTCTTACCACCGGAACTTATAAATTAGATAATAACTTTCGGGTTCCCCTTAAACTGCGTTTTCGACCCAAGGCTCATTTTGAGATCGAACTCTCTTCGGACTCTCGTTTTATCGACCAACAACTGGATTGCTGGAAAAAAGATACCGGCGGGACAACAACAGTCTATCCCTCTAAGAAGCTGACATACTATAACACGCAACCGGCTATAACATTAACCTACCTTCATGATGATAACAAGGAGATACAGAAAGATGAATTTTCGAGTTTAACCAAAGAATTATTACTTAAAGGTCAGTTCTTAGTGGAATTTCATTACCAGAAGGATTTGACTCATTTGAATAAGAACTCATCCAATGGTGCTTTGAATAGCATAGACCCTTACAATGTGTTTTTGTATCCCCAGGATTATTTTGTGGCCGGTACAGAGTATGCTGTTTTTTTTACCGGTAATACATCCAGATTTGCCGCTAATGTCCATCTTCAAAACTA
>JAUXFU010000159.1 GCA_030622705.1 Candidatus Omnitrophota bacterium
AAGTTGACCAGCTTGATACGCGCTTGATTAAGCTGCTTAATCAACGTGTGCGTATTGCCTTAGCGATAGCCCAGACTAAAGTAAACCGGGGCCAGGCGCGTTACTCACCGGATAGAGAAAAACAGATTATGGACCGTCTCCTGCGGATCAATTCCGGGCCGCTTTCTTCAGAGGCGATAGAAGCAATTTATCGGGAGATTATGTCAAGCAGCCTGGCTCAAGCCAAGTCTTTGACGATTGCTTACTTAGGGCCAGAGGCTAGTTTTACCCATCAAGCTGCATTAAAAAAATTCGGTTCACAGGTAGAATATTTTCCCCTGAATTCGATTACTGATGTTTTTGGAAAAGTAGAGAAGGGCAGCGTAGATTACGGGGTTGTACCTATTGAAAACTCTATTGAGGGTGTCGTTACTCATACTCTGGATATGTTTGTGGATTCTGATTTAAAAATATGCGCCCAGATTATTCTGGAGATTTCGCACAATCTTCTTGGGAATTGTTCAAAATCAAAAATAAGTTGCGTATATTCCAATCCGCAGGTATTCGCTCAATGCCGCAGCTGGCTTGAGAGAAATTTAATCAACGCGGAAAGAATTGAGGTTTCTTCTACTGCCCGGGCTGCCCAGGTTGTTAAAAAAACTAAAAATAATGCCTGTATCGCTTCGTTGCTGGCAGCCAAGATTTATAGCCTAAACGTCATTGCCCGGAATATTGAAGACAGCCCCCACAATGTTACCCGGTTTATGGTAATCAGCAAACATGAGTTTAATCCTACTGGTTCAGACCATACATCCATTCTCTTTTCGATTAAAGATAGAATCGGCGGCCTGCATGACATGCTCACCCCATTTAAGAAACACCGGATTAATCTTACTAAAATAGAGTCGCGGCCCTCGAAAAAGAAGGCTTGGGATTATTATTTTTTCGTTAATTTAATGGGTCATTATAAAGATGCCAAAGTAAAAGAAGCGCTGAAGGAATTAGAGGACAAATGCAAATTTTTAAAAATTCTGGGGTCTTATCCTGTTTAAAGAATAATATTTTAATTCTCAAGGTTCGATCCTCGATGCTTGATACTCGATTCTGGTTTACCCCGTTAGAGAAAGCCACCGTCACCGCAGACCGTTAGAGAACGAAGTTCCCTAACGGGGTTTACTATATAGAGAATTCTTAACGAGTATCGGGGATCAAATATATAGAAAACAATTACATCCTTCACCAATAAACAAACGAAACGATTTTACACTATGCCGCTAGCAAGGGAAAATATAGTTAATCTTATTCCTTATCAAACTGGAAAACCAATCGAGGAAGCCAAGAGACAATTAAGGCTTAAGCGAATAATTAAGCTTGCTTGCAACGAAAATCCGTTTACAGGAAGCCAAAAGGCAAAATCGGCAATAAAAAGAAGCTTGGGCCAAATTAATCGTTACCCTGAAGGAAGTTGTTTCTATCTGCGCCGGATGGTTTCATCTAAATATAAACTTGCGCCGGAATTGTTTATCTTTGGCAATGGCTCGGATGAACTAATTGATATCGTTATTAAAACCTTTGTTGAAAAAAATGAAAATATTGTTACGGCAGAAACTACCTTTCTGGAATATCAGATATTAGCTCAGGTCCTCGGAAGACAAGTAATAAAAGCGCCTTTGAAAGATTTTCGCTATGACTTAAAAGGTATTCTTAAAAAAATTAACAAAAAAACTAAAGTGATATTTATCGCTAATCCTAATAATCCCACCGGCACCTATATAAAAAAAAACGAGTTACTTGAATTTTTAAATCTTATACCCCATCGTATTATTGTTGTTCTTGATGAGGCTTACGATGCCTTCATCGATGTTGCTGATTTTCCTCAAAGTCAGGAATACCTGAAAAGAGGCAATATTATAATACTTAAAACTTTCTCTAAGGCTTACGGTTTGGCGGGTTTAAGGATTGGCTACGCGATATCATCTTCGAAATTAATATCCTACATGGAAAGAGCCCGGATGCCGTTTAATGTAAATCTTCTTGCCCAGGCAGCGGCAACTGCGGCTCTGCAAGACGAAACCTTCATTAAAAAAACAAGGAGAACAATTCTACAAGGCAAGGATTATCTTTACCGGCAGCTAAATAAATTGAATTTACGCTTTGTGCCTTCTGTAGCTAATTTTATTCTTATTGATACAGGTAGAGACAGCCGAAAATTGTATAAACAGATGCTTAAGCTTGGCATAATTATCAGGGATATGAAACAGTATGGATTAAATAATTTTATCAGGGTAACTATCGGCAAACCGTCAGAAAACCAAAAATTTATTGAAATATTAAAGAAGGTTTTAAAGTGAGGGGAAAATGATTATAGTCTTAAAGCGTAATGCGACAGAAGATCAGATGAGTTACATAGTTGAACGTATTAAGAAATTAGGTTTAACCCCTCACGTTTCACGGGGCACCGAAAGAACAATTATTGGCGTAATCGGCCCGGAGGATATTTTACGGGTGACGCCCTTAGAAGCGTTTCCGGGAGTAGAAAAAGTTTTACCGGTTTTAGCTCCTTACCGGTTAGTTTCCCGCGAGTTTAAATCCGAAAACACAGTTATTGATTTAGGCAAAAATGTGAAAATCGGGGGAAACAAGGTTATCATTATGGCCGGCCCCTGCGCGATAGAAAGCCTTGTTTCTCTCCAGGGAATTGCCTCTGAGGTCAAGAAACAAGGTGTTGAGGTATTGCGAGGCGGGGCGTTTAAGCCTCGCAGCTCTCCTTATAGCTTTCAAGGTTTAGGTGAAGAGGGGCTACATCACCTCAAACAAGTAGGCGACGATCTGGAAAT
>JAUXFU010000080.1 GCA_030622705.1 Candidatus Omnitrophota bacterium
CCAAAACGCATTCCCGTTATTTTCCTTAATCAGATTTAATGCTACCTCTACTATCCTTGGATCGTATTTCGAGCCACAGCCATTGGTTAATTCTTCGCAGGCCTTGTCTATGCCCAAAGCCTCCCGGTAGGGGCGGTGGGATACCATGGATTCCAAAACATCGCTTACGCTTAAAACGCGCGCCTCAAGAATAACCTCATCCTGCTTTAGCATCCGGGGATAACCCGAGCCGTCTAAACGCTCATGATGTTGATATATTGTTTCTGCTAAAGAAAACGGGAACTCAATATCCTTAATCAACTCATAAGACTTCTCTACATGTTGTCTAATAAGAAGATATTCCAGATCGCTTAATTTGCCCGGTTTATTCAGAATATCCAGAGGAATACTTATTTTACCCAAATCATGCAGTTGGCCGGCTAACCTTATCCCCAAAAGGTGTTTGCTGTCCCATCCGAGCGCCTCTCCTATTTTCTCGGCAATATTTGCTACGTTGCGTGTATGGGTAAATGTATAAGGATCGCGCATCTCCAGAGTCTTCCCTAAAACTACTAAGGCGTTCATTACCATTTCAAGACGCTCTTTCTCCAGGTTAGCATAAACAGTCACATTCCTGGTTATGCCCATTGTACCGATAATTCTCCCATCCCTGCCGTAATGAGGCACCTTGGTTGTGCTCACATATGTAATACTGCCATCCGGGCGCGCGGCCTTTTCTATTTTACCCATTATTGGTTTTCCCGTTTCTATAACATAATTGTCATCATCATAATATTTCCGCGCTATTTGTGTTGAAAAGAAATCGAGATCACTTTTACCTATAATTTCTTCAGGAGGAAGATTTAACGCGTCGGCATGCGCCTTGTTAACCATAATGAAACGATTTTGCAGATCCTTAAAATAAATCATATCCGGAATGCTATCGAAAAAACCTCTCAGGAAATCCCTCTCCAAACATAGCTGTTTCTGTTCTTGCTTACGCTGAGAGATATCCTCAACCATTCCCTCTAAATACTCTTCATTATTCCGGGTAATTACCCGGCAGGCGCTTATGGCTACCCATCGAGCGCTGCCTATCTTATTTTTAAAGGCAGCTTCAAGAGATTTAACCCTTCCTTCCTGCCTCAGGATTCTAAGAAACTGCTCTTTCTCCTCCGAGCTTAGAAAAAGGCTATCCAGCCTTTCCCCTTTTAATTCATCATTAGAAGAATAATCCAATATCACTGTCAAAGCGGAATTAATACTAATGAATCCTTGTTCAGGCAAAAGCGCGTATTTAAAAAGCCCTATCCCTAAATTTTCAGCAGTAGAAACGTTAAGATTAATACTTTCTTGCATAGTAGAAAGGTTGTTATTGTGACTTTTGATTATCTGAACTTATTTTGAATACTATACCACTAATAAGAAAAAAATCTATCAAAATTTCGGATGTTGTCCTGGGCGCAAGTGGATGCTGTCCTGGGTATGCTTAGAAAAATTCTACCGTGATATTTTTGGAGGGTTATAACTCTTAACATAATCGAACTCGCTCTCCTTGAATATTTTCAGGTTGAATATACACCAGATAGACTCGTCCCGGCGGCCGTCATCTTTCCTCTTGATATTATAAGTAATATCCATGTCTGCGCAATGCAGGTTGCGCGATATCGTATATTCCTGCTCTTTCATGATCCTGCGGCGGGAAGTAGCAAATTGATAGCGTTCATAAATTCGAAATTCCCATTTGGGATTAACCCGCCAGATAAGCTGACCGGTCAATTCCTTGCTTGCGCCTCTGTCGTAGCGATGCCCTAAACCAAGCGTTCGCCCGCCGCCAAACTGAAACCAACTATCAAAATTTACGGTTTTAAAATAATCCTGGCGGTGGTCATAAGCCGCATCTGCCTCCATACGCAGCCATGCATAAGGCACAAGCTCTAAGTCAAACAGAAAATCGGTAAATCTATCCTGCGCCTTAGAGATATTATCTTTTTTAGAATACATTATATAATCCGAAGACACCCGAAAAACTGCCAAATCCACAGACTGCTCGTTCCTTTTTGTCTGTAATTTATTTTCCAATTCTAAACTAAAACGGTTATCACCGTCAATTGTATCTATATCATCGAATTCCTGCAGTTTAAAAGGAGAAACAGTCGGCTGATGAATATACCCGTATTTTACGCAGGGAGTAACTACGTGACGCAGCTTATTGATATCCAACCCTAAGAAATTGCTTTTTATATCAAAAAAACGGTAAAATTTAGTAGTCATATCCATGCCCGTATAAAAGGCAGCGCGCGGGTTTAAAGAATTACCGAACTTATCCTTGCTATAGGCTGTTTCCCTGAGCCTCGCATAAGGGCTGATATTCAAAAAAGCCAGTCTCGCGGGATAAGTAACCTGATTATAGATATCAAACCTGACCACATCGTCATCCTTACCCGCGTCCGCAGGGACCCCGCCCTCAAAAGGAAGATACGAAGGCGGATTCTTATTCGTAAGATTAGAAAAAACCGTCTGGTTCTTAAAATAAAAAGAGCTTTCGCCGAATTGATAATTCGGCAAATCATAAGAAATCTCCGGCAATTTTTCCGTTTCCTTATTATACCAGTTATTGACCCGTTTCTGGATTAACATATTTATACTTGAGTTAGAGAAGGCATGAGTAACTAATGCATAAGACATCGGCTGTTCATCCTTTTCATACTCCCGGTAAAAGTAATCCCGAAGAAAATCGGCATTGTAATCCAGGATTCTTCGTTTATCTTCAATGCGATAATACTGGAAAGTAAGCTTTGTAGCCGGGTCAATATCCCACATATGCCTCAAACGAACCAGGTACCTTTGAAATTCCCGGTCAAGTTCCCCTTTCTCTTCCCTGGGGCGATCATGTGTATAATAGAACTTAAAATCGCCGCGCCCTATTTTCTTTGTATCGTAATTCAAACCGAACCCATGGGCATGACCTAATTTTTCCCGGTAGTCCTGATACAGCCTCAAATGCGTGTTATCGTTTAAATCGCTGCGAAAGGCAGTCAATAAAAAAAGGCCCCAGTCGCTGGTCTTGCCTATCTTAGCCTGCATCTTCATAAACGGATCTTTTAAACTATGGCTGTATCGGGGGAAATAAAAAAACGGAATATTCATCCAATAAAGGACATTTGACCTGGCAACAACCTTATCGCCGGGAAAAATCTCTATTCTCTTTGATTTCATGCGAAAATGAGGCCGGTCATAATTACAGCTGGACAAATATCCCTGTTCAACAATATAGCGGTTTTCGCCTCTTCGCCTGACCTTATTGCCATAATAATAATAAGGCGATGACCTAAGCCTTGCCTTCAAAATATCCCCTGTTTTATCCTGGAAATTATAAACCAATTTCTCAGCCTCAAGGATTCCCCGCGGGTCACAAAGGCGCACATCACCTGAGGCCTGCCCTTCCTTGGTCTGCGTGTTAACCACAATCTTATCACAGGTCAAGCGGCTGCCAAAATAAGATACCACCACATTGCCTTCGGCTGTAACCTGCTTGGCATCAGTTGAATATTCTACTATGTCCCCGTCAATAATAATTGACTGGGGCTTTTCATCGCCGTAAGTTAGATTTAAGGTGCCGTAACCAAAAACACACAAAAGAATAAACAATAACGAAAATTTAATCGTGATTAGCCCCCTCACTTATCCCAGAAACAAACCCGGTTGCGGCCGGTCTGCTTGGCGCGATACATCGCCTGGTCCGCCCTGTCAATTAAAAGCTGCGCGTTATTCGCATCCTTAGGATAAATACTGCCTCCGATGCTTATGGTTATCCGCAAATCCTCATCATATGCCCGGATATGCTCATTCTCAATCGAGCGGCAGAGACGCCGGCTGACATATTCAGCCTTTTGTCTATCTGTATCAGGCAAAATTATGGAAAATTCCTCTCCTCCGTACCTCGAGACAATATCAATCTGACGCACGCCTTCCTTAATAATCCTGGCTGCGGTGCTTAATATAGCATCCCCCACCAGATGCCCGTAGCGATCATTATAGCTCTTGAAATTGTCGAGATCCATCATCAAAAAAACAAACCCCAGGCCGAGCTTATCGCAACGCTTAACCTCTTCAATTAACCTTTCCTGGAAATAACGCCTCAGGTATAGACCGGTCAGGCTGTCGGTAATAGATAACTCTGAAATCTTCATATAAAGACGTACCCTTTTAAGTATAAGCAGCAATTGATTAAATAAAATATAAAATTTATCTTTATCCTCTGCCTTCAGCCCTTTTACGGCAAGATGCCCTATAAGCTCTTTATTTATGTTTATGGGAAAAAATTCGTATCCGGGAAGATCCGGCTTTGCTATCCCGGAATCTATTAATTGACAATCCTGTAATGCTAAATCTGTCTTTAATCTATCACGAAAAACAACAAACACTTCGTTAGGAGTCCGGTACCTGGTTAGCTCTTTAGTAATCTCATAAAAATCAATCAGATTCCGGACATCCCCGGAAAGACCCGCGTTTACCTGTTTTAACTTCAGGGACTTCTTTAATAAAGTATCGCGGCGGACTTTAGTTGACTCATAATCAGAGCCGAGGTTTTTTAAACGCCTATCCAGCCAGGGCTTTAAAATGAGAATTGAGATTATTATGAAAGAAAGAAAAATGAATAGATTTAACATAAGAGTTTACACGATATTCTTACTTTACCCTATCCCCTATAACCTACAACCTATCCCCTATAACCTACAACCTATCCCCTATGACCTAACAAACGCACACCTGATTTCTTCCGCTCTCTTTTGCGCGGTACAATGCCGCGTCAGCCCTGAGAATCAGATCCTGCGCGGTTCGCGCTTCAGGAGATAAATAACTTAAGCCAATAGATACGGTTACCCGCGTTTCCTGCCGCCGCAAAACAAATCTTCGCTCCTGCGTCCTTGATTGTAAACTCCATGCGGCTTTCTCTGCCTGAGCTTTTGTAATATCAGGCAAAAATACAGAGAATTCCTCTCCTCCAAAACG
>JAUXFU010000130.1 GCA_030622705.1 Candidatus Omnitrophota bacterium
CTGATGAAGCGGGGCATAACGGAGATTTAAGAGAAAAGATTACCGCTATTGAGCGCTTTGACCATTTGGTGGTTGGTAAGATTCTGACAAGTTTTAAACGCAGGAAGAATTTCCGTCTTCTGGTCTTACCGGATCACCCTACGCCTCTGTCATTAAAGACGCATACTTCTGATCCGGTGCCTGTCGCGATTTACGGAAAGGATATATTTGGCAGTGGTTCTTTGAATTATAGCGAGAAAGAGGGGCAAAAAAGCAGTTTATTTTTTGATAAGGGTGATGAGCTTATGCAATATTTCCTGAAATTACAGCGATGAACGCGTTAGTTGTTGTCTTTAGTGCCGGAATATTATTTTATCTTGGATCTGTATTCTATTCCCGGAACCGGGGATTGTGAGATTTTAGGTTGTCGTTTAGGTTGACAATAAGCCGAAGATAGAACGCAATGAAGAATGAAGTTATTGTTCAAAAATACGGCGGAACCTCGGTAGCTAATTTGAGGCGTATCCAAAATTCGGCTAAACGGATAGCCGGATACAGAAAAAAGGGGTACTCAGTAGTAGTTGTGGCTTCTGCCTTAGGGGATACCACTGATACGTTTGCGAGACTGGCGCATCGGATTAATCCTTTCCCGCGTGAGCGTGAAATGGATATGTTGCTTTCTACGGGAGAGCAGATATCCTGTGCCTTGATGGCTTTGGCGTTGTTAAGGTTAGGCGTTGAGGCAATATCGTTTACCGGCGCTCAGGGAGGAATTATTACCGATACTGCTCATACCCGTGCGCGGATTATTAGAATCGATGCGGATAAGATTTTACGGGAGTTAAAAAGAGGAAAGGTTATTGTGGTTGCGGGATTTCAGGGTAAAACGTCTGAATCGGACATAACTACCCTAGGCCGCGGAGGCTCTGATTTAACTGCGGTGGCTTTGGCTAAGGCGCTTTCAGCTAACCGTTGCGAGATTTATTCGGATGTTGATGGTGTTTACACTGCTGATCCGCGTATTGTTAAGGATGCTCGTAAAATAGATATGATAAGTTACGACGAGATGCTTGAGATGGCTTCGTTAGGTGCTCAGGTAATGCAGGATCGCTCGATTGAGGTAGCAAAAAAATTTAATGTGGTGATTCATCTGCGTTCCGCTTTTAATAATAAAAAGGGCACAATTATTTGTGAGTCGGTTAAATTTTGCCGGAAAAGGAAGGTGGTAAATAAAATGGAAGAAACGGTGTTAAGCGGCGTTACCATAAATAAAAAAGAAGCTAAGATTACCATTTGTGATGTTCCGGATAAGCCGGGTTTAGCGGCGAGAATATTTAAAAGTATATCGAAAAAGGGCATAAGCGTGGATATGATTGTACAGAATACCAGCAGGGACAGGATTACGGATATATCTTTTACTGTGCCGCGAACAATGTTAAATTCGGCGCTGGAGGAAATTCAAGAGATTGGCCATAGAATTCATGCCGGTTCGGTTTTTGCCGATACGGATATCGCCCGTGTTTCCGTTGTAGGGGTAGGAATGAAGACTCATTCTGGAGTGGCAGCTAAGATGTTTGAGGCACTGGCTAACTGCCGGATCAATATTGAGATGATTTCTACCTCAGATATTAGTATATCCTGCATTATTCAAAAGAAATTTACCGATAGAGCAGTTAGGGCAATTCATAAGTCATTTGGTTTGGGTAAGGGCTGATTGGAGGCTCAGATGCGGAATATTAAAATATACGATACGACTTTAAGAGACGGCGCGCAGAGTGAAGGAATTACTTATTCTTTGGCCGATAAGATGCGCATTGCCCTGGAACTGGATAGGTTCGGGGTAGATTTTATTGAAGGCGGCTGGCCGGGCTCTAATCCTAAAGATATGCGATTGTTCAAGCGGATGAGTAAGAAGCCTCTTGTGCATGCTCAGATGGTTGCTTTTGGCTCGACGCGCAGGGTAGGGATAAAAGCCGGCCGGGATAGTAATTTACAGGCAATCCTGGAATGCGGGGTTGGGGTTGCAGGGATTTTCGGTAAGACCTGGCCTCTGCATATAAAGAGTGTTTTGCGTACTACGCTTGAGAGAAATCTAAAGATGATTTCCGATAGTGTCCGGTTTCTTGTAAAACACAAGCTGGTTGTTTTTTATGATGCCGAGCATTTTTTTGATGCCTATCAGGAGAATCCTGATTATGCCATATGTTGTCTTCAGGCAGCTGAAGAGGCAGGCGCAAGTTATTTGATTCTCTGTGATACTAACGGCGGAATGATGCCCTCGCAGCTTACGCGGGTGATCCGTAGGGTTAAGCGCCGGGTAAGCGTAGATTTAGGTATTCACTGTCATAATGATGCCGGCTTAGCAGTTGCTAATTCCCTGTTGGCGGTGGAGGCCGGATGTGATATGGTTCAGGGTACAATTAATGGTTATGGTGAGCGTTGCGGGAACGCTGATTTGGTTCCTATTATTGCTAATCTTAAGATTAAGCTGGGATTTGACTGTATCTGCGGAGATAATCTTAAAGATTTAAAGCAGATTTCTCTTTTTGTCAGTGAGCTGAGTAATATGAGACATATAAATAGTCAGCCTTATGTAGGTGCCTCTGCGTTTGCTCATAAAGGCGGGGTGCATATTAACGCGATAATGAAGAATCCTAAATCTTACGAGCACATAACTCCTGAATTGGTAGGTAATCAGCGCAGGATTCTGGTTTCGGAATTAGCAGGCAGAAGCGGGATTTTAATTCGCGCCAGGAATTTAAGGCTGGATTTAGATAAGGATGATATCCGGACAAAGAAGATATATAAGCTGCTTCAATCTTTGGAATTAAAGGGTTATCATTTCGAAGCAGCCGAGGGTTCTTTTGAGCTGTTATTGAAAAAGGCCATGGGTAAGGTAGGAGAATATTTTCATTTAGAGGGTTTCAGGGTAGTGGTAAACAAAGATACCAATAAAAAGATTACCTCAGAGGCAATAATTAAATTGAGGGTAAAGGGTAAGCTGGAACATACTGCTGCTGATGGGGATGGCCCTGTTAACGCCTTGGATAACGCGCTTCGCAAGGCCTTGAGAGGTTTTTACCCAAGCTTAGCAGAGATGCAACTTTCTGATTTTAAGGTGCGGATTCTTGAAGAGAAGATGGGTACATCTGCGGTAACCCGGGTAATTATTCAATCGCAGGATGAGAAAGATGAATGGAGTACGATTGGCGTATCCGAGAACATAATTGAGGCCTCGTGGCAGGCTTTATCCGATTCTATTGAATATAAGCTGTTAAAAGACGGCATTAGTTAAACGCGGATTACCGCGGATTTGTTTAACGCGGATTACCGCGGATTGAGGATGTTATTGTAAATAAAAAATAAAGAAAAATTTCACAAAGATACAGAGATTAATGACAGAAAATCTAAAAGATTCTATATCAGGCATTATTATAATAAATAATCCCGTAGGGGACGGGCATGCCCGTCCCGCTAATAAAG
>JAUXFU010000063.1 GCA_030622705.1 Candidatus Omnitrophota bacterium
GCCCAGGGCATAAGGGCCGTACTGACTTGACGTCATCTCCGCCTTCCTCCCACTTATAGCAGGCAGTTTCCTTAGAGTGCCCCTCAAGATTCTCGTTTCCAAGAATATCAAGGGTAGCAACTAAGAATGAAGGTTGCGCTCGTTGCGGGACTTAACCCAACGTCTCACGATACGAGCTGACGACAGCCATGCAACACCTGTGTAAGCTCCTGACTTGACAGGTCGTTACCCTTTCGGGCTCCTACTTCCTACATGTCAAGCCCTGGTGAGGTTCTTCGCGTAGCGTCGAATTAAACCACATGTTCCACCGCTTGTGCGGGCCCCCGTCAATTCCTTTGAGTTTTAGCCTTGCGGCCGTAGTCCTCAGGTGGAGCACTTAACGAGTTATCTTGCGACACTGGCTCTTATTCAGAGCCAACACCTAGTGCTCATCGTTTACGGCTAGGACTACCAGGGTATCTAATCCTGTTTGCTCCCCTAGCTTTCGCAGCTTAGCGTCAGGTCTATACCAGAGAGCCGCCTTCGCAACTGGTGTTCTTCCCAATATCTACAGATTTCACCCTTACACTGGGAATTCCGCTCTCCTCTTCTAGCCTCAATCTCGATAGTTTTCCAGGCAGTTCTTCCGTTAAGCGGAAGGATTTCACCAGGAACTTATCGAGTCGCCTACCTGCCCTTTACACCCAGTAAATCCGAGTAACGCTTGCCACCTCCGTATTACCGCGGCTGCTGGCACGGAGTTAGCCGTGGCTTCTTCTCTAGGTACCGTCTTATTTCTTCCCTATCGAAAGAGGTTTACAATCCGAAAACCTTCATCCCTCACGCGGCGTCGCATAGTCAGGCTTTCGCCCATTGCTAAATATCCTCGACTGCAGCCTCCCGTAGGAGTTGGGGCAGTGTCTCAGTCCCCATGTGGCTGACCGCCCTCTCAGACCAGCTACCCGTCAAATGTCTTGGTAGGCCATTACCCTACCAACAAACTGATAGGACGCGAGCTCATCTTTATACGGTATTCTTACGAACACCCTTAAAATAGCCTGCTTGCGCAAGCTATGTCACATCGGGTATTACCCTCGCTTTCACAAGGCTATCCCCGATATAAAGGTAAATTACTCACGTTTTACTCACCTATTTGCCGCTATAATTTCTCTTCCGGGTAACTCCCTTACGGAAACTATCCCTTCCAAAAAACCATCGCTCGACTTGCATGCCTAATCCACGCCGCCAGCGTTCACTCTGAGCCAGGATCAAACTCTCCAAAAAAAAATGAAAGTTTGTTTTGGCTATTACTTTTTATTTCGAATCAACGTGGCTATTTTTTATAATTTAATTTATCAAAGAACAAAAAAAACGCCCCGATATTTCTCGGGACGCCTAAAATCTAAATCCGACGTCTTAATCGGGAATATCAGCTATCTAAAATTTTCAATTTTACTTTTTTCTCTTCAAAGTAATTAAAATAAACTCTACTTACTCATAAGTGTTGTTAATTATACAAGTATTTCATTCTTTGTCAAGAAATTTTTTTGGGTTTTTTTAGGTTTCTTTTAGGAGGTAAAGCTTAAATTACATATATAAAATGCTGTATTTTCGCTGATTATTCCAAACTACGCAAACTTTTCTAACTACATAGTACACGATATGTTTTTATTCAGCTTAAAATTTTTTACCTATCCTTCTTCCTTCTTGATAAATCAAATTTATCCCCTTAAGCGTCAGATTTTTATCCATCCTATCAATACACCTGCAATAGCTTCCTATTAAATTCAGATAACCCCCGGTGCAAACTACTTTCGCATTCCTTCCTACTTCCTTCTTTATTCGCCGCGTCAAATCATCTGTAAGCGCAGCAAAACCATATACTATTCCGCTTATAATACTATTCTTTGTATCCCTGCCAATCAATTCCTTTGGCTTACTCAATTTTATCTTTGGCAATAAAGCGGTGCGCTCAGCAAGAGAATCTAAAGAAATATCCAAACCCGGCATAATCATCCCCCCAAGATATTCTTTTCTTTTGGATATAACATCAAAAGTAACAGCTGTACCAAAATCTATCACAATCGCAGGAAATCCATAAATTTTGGTTACTGCGTAGGCATTCACCAACCTATCCTGACCTACCTCCTGAGGACGGCGATAGAGATTCTTAATTGGCACAACAGCATCCCTGCCAATTACACAAGGCTTCTTACCTAAAGACTTCCTTATATTCTTTTCTAAAATCACCAAACCCCTAGGCACCACGCTACAAATTATTATCTGCCCAATCTCCTTTTGGATAAATAGTTCCTTAATAAACGAACTATATCCTTTTGTGCTTATTGCAACAGAATATCCTTTTAACAAACAATTATCCTTAAATAAGCCGAAGCTGATATTGGTATTGCCTATATCGATTGCTAATAACATGTCTGGAATCTTTTAAGTAAATTGGATACTCGATCCTAGATACTCGATACTCGTAAAGATTCCCTATTTAAACGAGCATCGAGCATCGAGCATCTATTATGGCTTCATATTCTTAATATCCGGTTTTAGTTCTTCAATCTTGTCTCTTAAAACCGCTGCCTGTTCGAATTGAAGATTACGTGCCGCTAATTCCATTTCATATTCTAACTCGGAGATATAATTATTCAACTCATATTCATCTTTAGCTAATCCGGTTAAATCCTGAACAAAGGTTTTTGTTTTCTCCAGGTCCTCAATTCCTTCCAGTATCGCTTTTTGAATTGTGCGGGGACTGATACCGTGAGTTTGATTAAATTTCAACTGAATCTTTCGCCGCCGGCGGCTTTCAGTTATTGCCTTTCGCATTGAATTAGTAATCGTATCAGCATACATAAATACTGTACCGTGGACATTTCTGGCTGCCCGGCCTGAAACCTGTATAAGCGAGGTGCTCGAACGTAAAAACCCTTCCTTATCCGCATCAAGAATCACCACCAACGAAACCTCCGGCAGATCCAGGCCCTCCCTGAGCAGATTAATCCCCACAAGACAATCGAAATCCTTACGGCGCAATTCCCTCAAGAGCTTCGCCCGCTGAATTGCTTCAATGTCGGAATGAAGATACTTCACCTTCAAGCCCTTTTCCCGCAAGAAGGCGGCTAAATCCTCAGACATCCTCTTAGTTAAAGTAGTAATAAGAGTGCGTTCATTATTCCTGGCACGTTTATCGATTTCAACAAACAAATCATTAATCTGTCCAGCCGTAGGCTTAACAATAATATCCGGATCCGCTACCCCGGTAGGCCTAATAATCTGCTGAATAACCCTACCTGCGGATTTATTAATCTCAAACTCAGCCGGCGTCGCCGAAACAAAAATTATTCGACTGACAAGTTTCTGGAATTCGTCAAACTTCAACGGGCGATTATCAAGGCATGACGGCAAACGGAAACCATAATCTACAAGTATTTCCTTTCGCGCGCGATCCCCGGCATACATCCCTCTAATTTGAGGAATCATCACATGCGATTCATCAATTATGGTCAAGAAATCTTCAGGGAAATAATCAATAAGGCAATATGGCCGGGAGCCGGCCGGCCGGCCGGAAAGATGCCGCGAATAATTCTCGATTCCATGACAATAGCCAATTTCTTTTAGCATTGCCATATCGTAGCGCGTGCGTGCTAAAAGCCGCTGCGCTTGTAATAATTTATTATTCTTTTTTAGAAAATGCAACTGCTCTTGCAATTCCCGCTCTATTAATTCAGAAGCCGCATAAGTCTTATTCTCTTTAACTACAAAATGCTTAGCAGGATACAAAACAAACCTTTCCAGATTATTTAAAATATCCAGACTTACCGCATCAACCTCGGCAATTCTGGTAATCAGATTACCGTCAAATTCAATCTTTAAGGCATGCGTAGCATAAGCAGGAAATACCTCCAGGTTTTCACCTCTTACACGAAATCTTCCCCGCATGAATTCATAATCATTCCTTTCGTATTGCAGCTGCACTAAACGCAAAAGCAGGCTCTCTCTTTCCAGAACCTGACCTTTCTCTAAAAATAAGGTCATATCTTCGTAATCCTGCGGTGAACCTAAGTTAAAAATGCAGGAAACCGAACTAATAATTATAACATCCCGCCGGCTAATGAGACTGCTGGTCGCAGAAAGCCGCAAACGGTCTAAACGCTCATTAATCGAGGCATCCTTTTCAATATACGTATCTGTCTGTGGTATATTGGCTTCCGGCTGATAATAATCATAATAACTAACAAAATACTCTACGGCATTATCAGGAAAGAATGCCTTAAATTCGCTATATAACTGAGCAGCTAAGGTTTTATTGTGAGTAATTACCAGGGTAGGCTTATTAATATTGACAATCACATTGGCAAGGGTAAAGGTCTTACCCGAGCGGGTAACTCCTAAAAGTGTCTGATAATCTTCGCCCTGTAAAATATTCTTGGTCAGGGCTTCAATCGCCTGAGGCTGATCTCCGCAAGGCTTAAAATCACTGCGCAGTTTTAATAGACCCAAAGACATTAACCTCCATATTTATTAAACACCTTAATAAGATAAGTAATGGCGTCTTTATCGCGCAGTTCCCCTAAAACATAAGCTGCTGCTGCCGTTAAATCAGGATCATCCTGCAGTAATGCTTCACGCAAGGCCGGTAAGGCAATTCTATCCTTAAATGACTCTAAAATTAATGGCGCGTCCTGATATAAGGGACTTGAGCTATCCCTTAAGGCTTCTGTATATATCAAAATCAAATTCTTACCTGCAGCCTGGTAATCAATCTGCAGATTCTTTAGTAGTGGAATCCCAAATAAAATCTCACCTTCTGCTAAATTATCCTTAATCAAATTTAAAATTTCTGGCCTTAAAATTGTCAAGCCACGCGCCGCCGCTTTCCTTTTAACCAGCAGATTCTCCTGAACAATAACCTCTTTTAATAACACAGGTAATATTCTCCATTCACGTAAATACGCTAAGGCCGTATAAGAACTGGCTGCTAATAAAGGATTCTTTTCTTCGCTCTCTTTCCAGAAAACTTCTATTTGAGAACGATCACCTAATCTACCAAGTGCTATTTTTGCCTCAGCGCGTACCACAATATCTGTATCAGTCAAGCTTTCCAGGAGCCGGGGAATACTTTCCTTATCATCAAGTTCTCCTATACTCCTACAAGCGACTGCACGCACCATAGCGCTCTGACTTTCCAGTAATCGGCGGATATTAGATACGGCAGGATTGAATTGATTCTTTCCTAATTGCTCAATCAATTCAACCAACACAAACTCATTTTTTTCTTTTAGTAAGATTGTGTTTAATTTTGACAGGAAATACTCACCCAATCCCCCCGCCTCTTCAGCCGCAGCAGCCCTCACTGCCGGATTATCGTCCTCTAAAAAGGCAACGAGCACCTCGGTTGCCTGCTCTTCTTCCAAATTAATCAAGGCTGCGGCGGCTAAAATCCTTACCAAATAACTCCTGTCATCTATCAACTCCTTTAATGAAGTAACGGATTCTTTATTCTCAATTCTGCCCAGAGCCTTCGCAGCGCAAGCCCTAACAAGAAACTCTTTGCTCTTTAGAGCACTGACTAAAACCTCACGCGCCCGCGGATCACCAATCTTTCCTAAAGCCTCAACGACTTTACTGCTAACCAGTATTTTTGAGTACCTATCATTGACTCCGCACGGTTTGAACCAGCCACCCATACCCGCCGCTACCAATAAAACTCCGCAAACAAAAACCGCCGTAAATATTGGTATTTTTTTCATACCCAGCTCCTGGTATAATCTTCACCCTAGATATCCTAGAGCAAATTTGTTAATA
>JAUXFU010000124.1 GCA_030622705.1 Candidatus Omnitrophota bacterium
CGCCATTTTTAAAAGATCAGTATTTAACTTTTTTAATTCTTCATCAAAATGCCTCTCCATTATTCCCCCTCTCAATGAGACCACAATTTAGGGCAACGAAGTGAACCTAAATTGTTTGGCCGTATTGCCCCGAGGAATTTCTCACTGAGAAATTTCCGGGATTTTGTCCCGTGAATTTTCCATATGGAAAATTTCATGGGAATCCCGTCGAATACCTTAAAATTATCGTACCCTCTGGAATTTCGCAGAAATTCCGAGGACTTAGTCCCGGGAATCCGAAGGATATCACGGGGGAGAATTTTAAGGTATCTCATGAGACGGGATACATACATTATTACAATAATCCTCAATGAGACCACAATTTAGGGCAACGAAGTGAACCTAAATTGTTCAATACCTCGACGGCAATCTTCCGGCAAGAGCGATAATAAAGATACCCGATCAAACTAAAACAGATTAATATTGATAAGAATAAAATGATTTTCATCTGTCCTTTTTCCTCTCTTCAAGCAAAAGTATATAATATGCTTGTGACGAAAAGATTAAGCACAGGTGAATTCTTCGTGAATTGTGCCCAGCGTCTTTTTAGAGGCTTACTATGATTAGTTAAAAGGAAGATTAGAAACAGGTAAGTATCTTTTTGTGGGGTAAAAAAATAAAAGCTGTTGGAGGAATTAAGCTTTAGGGATGGTAAAAGTAAAAACAGAACCTTGACCTACTGTGCTGCGGACGGAAACTTCACCATTATGCGCATGGATAATATGTTTTACAATTGAAAGCCCAAGTCCCGTCCCGCCTAATTCACGGGAGTGAGCTTTGTCTACACGATAAAACCGCTCAAATAACCGGGATAAATCTTTCTCAGGAATACCGATACCGTTATCGGAGATATCCACCTGAACGAATTTGTCCTTATCCTTAGCTGAAATAGTAACCATGCCTTTTTCCTGAGTATACTTAATCGCATTATCTATAAGGTTCAATAAAACCCGGGCAAGCCCTGCTTCGTTAACTAAAATCTCAGGCATTCTTTCAGGAATATCTATGCTGATTATAATCGACTTATCTTCAATATGCTTACTTAAACCGGAAACAACGCGCTTGACTACGGGCATTAAAGCAACAGGCTGTAAAGCAAGCTGAAGTTTACCGGATTCGATTTTGGATAAATCCAATAGGTCATCGATTAATTTAGCCAGCCGATCGGAGTCAGCATGAATTATTTTTATGAAATCTCTGGCGTTTTTCTTATCCTCCAGCGCCCCCTCCAATAAAGTTTCCGCGAATCCTTTTATGCTGGCAACAGGTGTACGTAATTCATGAGAAACATTCGCGACAAAATCCCTGCGAATCTTTTCAAGCCGCCTCAAATTCGTTATATCATGAAATACCAAAACCGCGCTCTCAGGTCTACCTGAGCGAACAACAGGAGTCGCGTGAACCAATAAAATCTTTTCTTCGGGAAGCAGAACAGAGATTTCACGAGACTTAACCCCCTGCCGCATTTTTAAGACTGCCTCGACAATCTCCTGAATTTCAATATTGCGTATTACCTCAAGGGGCTTTTTGCCCGTGGGTTCCTGTTTAATATGAAAAAAATCACTCAGGCTTTGATTCATTAATAAGATTGTCCCGTTGAGATCAACAACCATAACCCCTTCGAACATACTCAAAAGTACAGCCTCTAATCTCAGCTTGCTCGCGGTGACTTGTTCAACCCGTAATCTAATTTGCTCCGACATATAATTAAACGCTTTTGCCAAATCGCCTATCTCATCATTCGAGGCAATCGTAATCTTCCTTAAAAAGTCACCTTTTGCTATTGCTTGAGCCACGATAGATATCTGCCTTACCGGCCTGGAGATAAATACCGATACCAGAAAGCTGCTGATTAATGCCAGAATAAAGGCAACAAAAAGAGATATCACGAGTGTTGTTTTTAAGCGATTCGATATCAACCCGATTTCTACAAGCGGCATTGACAATCGCACTATGCCCTGTGTTTCCCCTTTGCCATAACCAGTCGCAATATAAAACATATCCTTTTTTATAGTGGTGCTAAAGCGCCTGCTTTCTCCGATACCAGAACCCAATGCCTCCTGAACCTCCGGCCGATAGAGATGGTTTTCAACTCCTAAAAGTTCTTCGTCATCCAACTCTGAGTCCCCTATAACGGTACCATCGAGGCCGATAATGGTAACCCGTAAACTCAAGTTCTTTCCTATCTTATCAGCTATCGCATCGAATTCCTGAGGCTGGATATCTTCGATAAAACCCTGTTCAAGAAATGACCTGGTTAAGCAAACTTGTCTTAATAGGTTAGTTTTGATGCGTTGGTAGGTGTGCTCTCGTAAGCTATTGTTGAGGTAAAAGTAAATTCCGAAAAGAATAACCGCAATAATTATCCCAAAAACAAGCGTAATTTTATAATGAATAGGAATCTTCACGTCATCTGTCTTCGCTCAACCTATAACCAATACCCCTTACGGTCTCTATCAGAATGCCCATTTTGCCTAATTTCTGCCTGAGGCGTTTAATGTGGGTATCTATGGTGCGCGTAGTAACATCAGAGGCTATATCCCAGACATCGCTCAGCAATCGTTCTCTTGATTGAACACGTCCGGCTCTGCGTATAAGGATAACTAAAAGCTTGAATTCCATTTGAGTCAACTCTATTTCCTTTTTATCAACGGTTGTTTTATGCCGTGGGATATCTACCTTTAATTTATCCGCGACCAGGATATCCGGCGTGACTTCTTCGATCTTACCGCGCTTTAAAATTGCCTTTACCCTCAAAACCAGTTCTCTCGGACTAAACGGTTTTGCCACATAATCATCAGCTCCTAATTCAAGACCAACAATTCTATCTATCTCTTCACCCTTCGCGGTCAACATAATAATCGGGATGTTAGAAAGCCTTTTATCCTGTTTTAGCTGCTTACAGACCTCAAGCCCGTCCATTTTAGGAAGCATTATATCCAATATTATCAAATTGACAGACTGCCTATCCAATACCTCGAATGCTTCCTCACCGGTAATCGTTACATCGCATTCAAAACCCGCCTTTTGTAAATTGTACTTAATAAGCCTGGAGATATGTTTATCGTCTTCTACTATCAGAACTCTTTGATTCATTATTTCTGTTCCATAAGGCCTATCCCTATGGATGACCTTGATGGTATCTGGATCCTGCCCCTGGATTTAATCCAGGGCAAGCCGCAGGATGACGGCGTTGAGAATCGCTGCAAAATGATAGATTATTAAATGACGGACAGGCATCCCTACTAAAATATTAATTGGTAATATTTGATTATGGATTTCAAAGAATTAACTACAGCGGATATCAGGCAGTAACTTAAAACAATCACGATAATACTTACGATTAGCTTTATTCTTTTACTGAAGCGGGGACTAAGCAAAAATAACGGCAGAGCTAACGGGCCAACACACAAAAAAGATATTATCAACGAAGAGGTTTTAAAATACCATTTATCTTTTGGTTTTCCGTCTAAGGCTTCCGAGCAATACCTGCATTTTATCGCCTCATCCTGAATTTCTTCCGCGCAAAAGGGACA
>JAUXFU010000123.1 GCA_030622705.1 Candidatus Omnitrophota bacterium
CCTGAGCGCGCAGAGTTCAATAAAAGAAAAAAAAGGAATTAAGCCTTTCTTTGCGTTGAGTTATTTTGCACTCTGTGCCCTCTGTGGTTATGCAGACTATCGTTGATGAATCCCGAGAAAGATAAATACAGGGCTAATTCGCTTTTATCCTTTCCTCATATTTATATCCTTGAAGCCTCTGCCGGATCAGGGAAAACAAGAAAGCTGGCTGAGCGCTACGTTGATTTCTTGCTTCGCTATTCCAGTAAGACCTTTGTTCCGTTTAACTTCCGGAATGTCCTTGCGGTTACTTTTACCAATGAGGCTGCCGGTCAGATGAGACAGGAGATTCTCGGGATGCTCAAGACAAAGGCGCTTGGCAAGGGCCCAGATTCCCTGGCAGCATTGAGGATTGTTGAGGAGATCATTCGTAATTTCTCTGACTTTTCGGTGCGCACAATTGATAGTTTTGTGCATAGTCTTCTGATTGCCTCGAGCCTGGAGCTTAAGCTTCCTGCTGATTATGAAATTATGTCTCAGACACAGCCTCATTTGGAATATGTCCTGGATAGTTTTTTGGATGAGGCTGTTTATGACCAGGACATATCCGGACTCTTTTCAGGGTTTTTAAATTATTTCCTGATTATCGAAGGACAAAAACACTGGAATCCCAAAAAGACATTGCTTAGTTTGTTGGTCAGGCTATATCGGGAAGAGAACAGTCACGCCAAACTGTTTAGAGATAGGGAGTTTTCTGATAACTTAGGCCAGATGGAAAAAGGGCTTAAGAGTGAGATTGCGCAATTTCTTTCATTGATAAGCGTTAATTCGGATTGTAATCAGCGGATTGTAAAAGGCTTTGGGTCGCTGGCAGACAGCTCAGGGCTTGATTTACTAAAAAGCCTTAGCCGCTATATGGATAAGTCACTTTCCCCCGGCGCAGGTATATTAAACAAGGGTGCTGTCTTGCCCGAGGCGCACTTAGTCCGGAGGTGGGCAGGGCTTAAGGGTAGGTATAACAATTATGCAAGTGCCTTTGCTTGGCTACGATACAGTTTTTATCTTAAGATTCTTGGTAGATTTCGTCAGCGCATGGAAGATTATAAGGAGAACAAGAGGATTGTTTTTCTTGGCGAATTAAACAAGAAGGTAAAACAATTCTTAACCAGCGAGGGGGGCCTTGTGCCGGCCGAGATTTATTATAAGCTATCCGCGGTATTTTATCATTACCTGATTGACGAATTCCAGGATACAAGCATCTTGCAATGGGAGAATATTCAGGCTTTGGTTGAGGATGCGCTTTCCAAGGGAGGGTCTTTATTTTATGTTGGTGATAAAAAGCAGGCAATTTATCGTTTTCGCGGCGGAGAGGTTGAGCTTTTTGATGTAATTAAGACCAGATTTAAGAATCGCGTGGATAGGGTTTATGATGAGGCGTTGCTTTGTAATTTTCGTTCGCGAGCAGTTATTGTTGAATTTAATAATTCTGTGTTTAGCCGGGAAAATTTAAGAGATTCTTTAGACGCTTTTGCCGGATTAAACGCGAATTTTAAGGAGAGAATCTTAGACGTTTTTAAGAACAGCCGGCAGCAGGTTAGACAGGGTTATGAAGGCGGGTATGTGAGATTAGAGCTGCTTAAAGGAGAGAATAAACAGGAAGCCGAGGAGTGTTTGAAGATAAAATTAAAAGAAACCATTTTACAGTTGAAAGAAAGGTTCAATTATCAGGATATCCTGATTTTGGTGCGGGATAATCAGGAGGCAGGAAAGATTTCAGGATTCCTGCTCGAGGAGGATTTCCCTGTTTCGGCCGCTCGAACAATAAGTATCCGCCAGAATTTCCTTATCCGTCAGTTAATCGCGCTGCTTAGATTCTTAAATTCACCTATTGATAATCTTAGTTTTTCCAGTTTTATTTTAGGGCAGGCCTTTAGTAAGGCCGTGCAGTCAAGCACCGTGGATGTTCAGTCATGGATGGAGGCTTTAAGGGTTAATCAGGTTGCTGCAGATGAGATAACACAGCCGCGAAGCCCGAAAGGAGAGCGGACATCTATTTTGTATACTTTGTTTCGTTCGGCATTCCCTGATCTCTGGCAGGAGTTTTTTCAGTACCTATTCAATGTCGCAGGATTCCTGCCTGTTTATGATTTGGTTACGGTAATTTTGGTAAGATTTAAAATTGAGGAGAATTTCCCGCATCTGTGCGGGTTTATCCGTCGCCTCCTGGAGATACTAAATGAGCTGGAAGAGCAAGGCAAAAATTCACTTTCTGAATTTCTGGAATGGTTTGAGAATGCCCGCCAGGAGGATCTTTTTGTCCGGCTGCCTCCCGGGTTAGACGCGATTAAGGTTCTTACGATTCATAAAGCTAAGGGTTTAGCTGCCTGCGTAGTAATTTTGCCCTTTGCTGCATTGGAGGTTAAGGTGGGGGAGGTTCCTTTTGAGTCGCCCAAGATTGTTTACGAGAGGCCTGAAGGGCTTTATCTTTTATACCCGCAAAAGGATATCTGCAGGAGTCATTCTGAGCTTGCCCCGATTTATCAAGAAGAGTATTTTCATGCTCTTTTAGACGAGCTAAATTGTCTATATGTTGGATTTACCCGCGCAGCCTGCGAGCTTTATATATTTTTACCCCGAAAGATAAACCGGGGCAATAATGCTTTGGTGCCTTTATTGTTTGATAAACAAAAGGATGTAAGGGAGTTGGGGGATAAAATGACTTTTCCTTGTGCGCCGGTTTGTTCTCAGCGTTCATCAGGACAGCGCAAGAAAGGTATTCCTTTGTCCCGGGGGGCATTTAAAGATATACTCAAAACACAATTAATTCTGCCTGAGCAGATTATTTTCCCGGGAAGAAGGCAATTGGTTAATCGAGGAGAGGTTCTGCATTATCTTTTGGCCGAGATTGAGCCGTTCGCATTCCTTGACAAACCGCCTTCATATATTGCCATGATTAAGGATACCTGCCGTTTGTTTAAGTATTCCAACCCCGGGGAGATAAGTCAGTGTCTTTGTGATTTCTTTAGAGATTCCCGTATGCAGGCTTTTTTTAATCGCGAGTTTAAGGTTTTTAAGGAAAAAGAGGTAGTTGACCATTTTGGTAATCTTAAGCGCATTGACCGTCTGGTGTTTACCGGGGATAAAATTATGGTTATTGATTATAAAACCGGCGAGGAGTACCAACAGAAACATCAGGAACAGGTTAAACAGTATGCGTGTTTGATAAAAGAGATTTATCCGGATAGATTATGCCAGGGGTGGCTGATTTACATTGATTCAAGGCAAGCCCGGCAGGTTGATCTTTAGAGTAGTTTTGTAGGCTTAACGCAGCTTATGCTCCGGGAAATGAATTCCCTACGCAAGAAATAGAAGTTGCTGGTTTTAAAACTACATAGGAGATTCAGGTTTTTATATAGAACTTACTGAACTTATGCTCCGGGAATTCATTTTCCGCACGAATCTTTTTGCCGTTTGCTGCGGTTTACTCCTCGTTACGTATCGGCTTACGTGTAGTGAGGAAATACTTCACTCGTCGTAAAGCCTTGCAGACATTTGCCAAAAAGATTCTAATTGTGCGGTAAACAAATTCCCGGAGCATAGGAATAGAAGTTGCAACTTTTGAAGTTAACATAAG
>JAUXFU010000144.1 GCA_030622705.1 Candidatus Omnitrophota bacterium
CCTATAACCTATAACCTACAACCTATAACCTACAACCTATAACCTATCACCTATGAGCTAAGAGCTATGAGCTAAGACCTATCAGCTATAACCACCTGATTTCTCCCGCTTTCTTTTGCGCGGTACAATGCCGCGTCTGCCCTGAGAATCAGATCCTGCGCGGTTCGCGTTTCAGGAGATAAACAACTTAACCCAATAGATACACTTACCCGCGTTTCCTGCCGGCGCAAAACAAATCTTCGCTCATGCGTCCTCGATTGTAAACTCCAGGCGGCCTTCTCTGCCTGCGCTTTTGTAATATCAGGCAAAAATACAGAGAATTCCTCTCCTCCAAAACGACAAATTATCGCGCCCGGTATTACAGAAAAAAATTCCCTGAACAACCTGCTTAAACCCTTTAATACCATATCACCGGCAACATGACCATAGCGGTCGTTATAATCCTTAAAATTATCAATATCGATCATAAATAATGCGGCCTGTTTATTACTCCGGCGCATGGCTCTTTGAACCTGCTCGTTTACACGCTGAAGATAATACCCCTTGGTGTAAAATGAAGTAAGGCTGTCTTTAATCGCTAATTCCTGGGTATGCTGAAAAAGAAGCGCGTTCTCCAACCCCAGAGCGCCTACGTTACAAATCACATCCAAAAACCTTAAATCATCCTGAGAATAAGAATTTACCGCGTTATCATCTAATCTTAATACCCCTAAGAGTCTTTGCTCTACCTTAAGCGGCGCGCTAATCAAAGATAATACGCGCCTGGCAGGTTTATATTTTGTCTTTTCCAGATCAAAACGAAAATCAACCCTGGTATCTTCAACTAATAAGGAACCCGTATGCCTTACCACCCAATAATCAAAGATATCACCCTGTTTCTGTTTAATCACCAAATTTTTATTTTCTTTCTTACTTAAAAAAAGGTTTAGCTCTTGCCGGCCCTGGCCTGCTAAATAAAGCAGGCAACAACCCTTATTCTTACCGGGCAAATAAAACGCGTAATCTACCAGATGCCGGCATATCTGCTGTAAGGATAAATCCTGAAACTGATTGGTAATATTCCTGAGATTATTATAATAAACAACCCTTCTTTTTAAAGATAAATGAATATTTCTCTGATCCTTTATCTGTTCATTTAAGGTATTAATTTCCTCTTCGAGATTCTCATTCTTTGAATTCGAAAGGCGGGATAAAGACAGATAACGCCTTATTAAATAAACAAGGAAGATAACATAAACCAATCCAGCCAAAAAGATCAATTTACCGGTATATTGAAAAAGAATTTCCAAGATTCCTTGCTCCAGCTTACAAAAACGTACTTTATAATTTCTAACGGGAAGGAAACTCTGATGGGAGCTATATCCGCGGGTATTACCAAGGCTATACGATTGTTTTCTCGGTTTTCTTGTCAAAGAAATGAATCTTGCTCATATCAAAGACAAGCTCAATGTCCTGATTCACCTGTGGCCGGTCATGCGCCCCTACCCTGGCAATAAACGTATGCCGTCCGGTATTCAGGTGCAAATATACCTCGGAACCCATTGGTTCAACCACCTCACAGGTAACGCGCACGATATTCTCGGGAGGCGCGTCGGAAAGAAACAATTTATCGTAAATGTCTTCTGAGCGCAGGCCAAAGATTACCTCTTTATCTATATAGGGTGTCATTTTCTTAAACATATCCTTTACCAGCTTCACCTCAATCCTGCCTTCATTAAAATAAAGACGGCCGTCCTTCTTGATTATCCTGCCGGCCATAAAATTCATCGGAGGAGAACCGATAAAACCGGCAACAAACTTATTTACCGGATGATCATATACGGTAATCGGGTCATCAAGCTGCTGCAGGAATCCAGCCTGAAGTACGGCGATACGATCGCCCATTGTCATTGCCTCGGTCTGATCATGAGTAACATAAATCATTGTTGTCTGCAGCCGAATATGCAGTTTATTAATCTCCGTGCGCATCTGAACCCGCAGCTTCGCGTCCAGATTACTTAATGGTTCATCAAAAAGAAATACCAAGGGCTTCCTGACAATAGCCCTGCCTACGGCAGCACGTTGTCTTTCTCCACCGGAAAGCGCGCGCGGCCGGCGGTTAAGCAACTTCATCAACCCCAATATATCCGCCGCTTCAGTAACCCGGCGGTTAATCTCAGATTTTGGATAATGCCGCAGTTTTAAACCAAAAGACATATTTTCATATATTGTCATATGCGGATAAAGAGCGTAATTTTGAAAAACCATCGCGATATCACGATCCTTAGGAGGCATATCATTAATCCGTTTATCAGCCAGAAATATATCTCCGCTGGTAGCGGTTTCCAGGCCAGCAATCATTCTCAGGGTAGTAGATTTACCGCAGCCTGAAGGCCCAACCAAAACAATAAACTCCTTATTCTCAACACCCAAACTTATATTATCTACAGCTTTAACATTGCCCGCAAAAACCTTACTGACACCCCTAAGACTAACCTGTGCCATTCTTCTCTCTTTCGGTTGACCCAGTTAGAAAAACCGCCGATTTTAAAGAGAACTTCGTTCTCTAACGGGTTTACTGTAAAATCTAATTAACAAAAGAGTATTATACTAAATTCAATCAATGTAGTCAAGCAATTGACTTAAAATTCTCCTTAGGTTCTTACGATGCACAATCATATCAATAAGCCCATGCTCAAGAACAAAATTTGAACGCTGAAACCCCTCAGGCAATTTCTGCTTTATTGTCTGCTCGATAACGCGCGGCCCGGTAAAACCAATCAAAGCATTAGGCTCAGCAATAATAATATCTCCCAACGCGGCAAAGGAAGCCATCACTCCTGCCATTGTCGGATTTGTCAAAACTGAAATAAAGGGCAGGTTTGCCCGGTGATGATAACTCAACGCGGCCGAGGTCTTTGCCATCTGCATAAGGCTAAATATCCCCTCCTGCATCCGCGCGCCGCCCCCTGAACCGGAAATAATAATTACCGGCAGCTTCTGCCCTGTTGCCCGTTCAATAGCACGGGTAATCTTCTCGCCGACTACCGAGCCCATAGACCCCATAATAAAACGCGAGTCAGTAATCGCCAAAA
>JAUXFU010000016.1 GCA_030622705.1 Candidatus Omnitrophota bacterium
ACTGTAAGAGCTTTTCTCTCTTTAATTTCATCTGGCGTATGTCTTAAAAGCATATTAACCTCTTCTCAATGATCCGCCTTAGGCGGAGAATTGATTCCGCCGAGAGTCACAAAATTGTTGCCCTCTGGAATTTTTTTAAAATTCCGAGGATTTAGTCCCGGAAATCCTTTGGATTTCTCGGGAGAAAGAATTTTGTGATATCTTTCGAGGCGGAACTTTCAACTTATTCAACAATTATTCAGCAACAAAGGTAGCTGTAATCTCAGGCTCATTCTCCCACGGGGCCTTAATCAATTTCCATATCTTTGTGTTTACTGTTCGTTCCATCTCCTTGTAGAAGTTAATCGCACCTTTAAATGCCGCAAAAGGGCCTCCATAATCGTAGCTGTGCAGCTGCTTCATGGGGACACCTCTTTTTTGCACCGTGTACTTTTCTTTAATCCCCGCGCAAAATACTGCCGGCTTGTATTTCTCAAGAAGTTTTTCCGTTTCATACTGGCTTATATCGTCGATAACTACCGAATTGGGTGTCATTTCAGGCATCATCCCTTCATATCTGCTAATCTGGACACCCATTTTTTTAAGTTTTTCAAGCTCCTGAGGAGACTTTCTCGGACGGTATCTCTTCGTGTCTTTCTCAACTTCAAGCTCTTCAATATTTCTGCTGTCAGCATCGACTTTGATACCGGGCAGGACTTTCCTGCCTTCATAATCATCCCGGTGAGCAAACTCATACCCGGCGGCAATCGTCACCATTCCGATCTCAGCAAAAAGATTCTGATAATGGTGCGCGCGCGAACCACCGACAAAAATCATTGCTAGTTTTCCTTTGGTGCGCGGCGTTATCTCTTTTTGGGCTTTCAGTACGGCAGGCATTTCTTCCGCGATTACTTTCTCAACCCGGTCAATAAGTCCCTTGTCGCCGAAATACCGCGCAATTGCCCTTAATGATTTTGCTGTTGTGCCTGCCCCGATAAAGTTCACCTTCAGCCACGGTATACCAAACTTTTTTTCCATCATACCGGCTACATAATTAATTGACCTGTGGCACATAATAAGATTAAGATCAGCGGTGTGTGAATTAGCAAACTGATCGATACTTGAGTTTCCGCTGTAGGTGGAAATTAGAGTAAGGCCGCAGCGTTTAAACAAATCCTCAATCAAAAACGCATCTCCGCCGATATTATACTCCCCGAGCAGGTTAATCTTAAACTTCCCCTCTCTCACTGTATCATCGAGTCCAACCACGTGCTTAAAAATTTGGTTGTTGGCAATGTGGTGGCCGGCCGACTGGCTCACACCTTTATACCCTTCGCAGGAAAAGCCAAAGATGTTAATGCCGAGCTTCTCTTTCATTTCTCTGGCTACGGCGTGAACATCATCACCTATCAAACCAACCGGACAGGTGGAAAATATGCCTATCGCCTTTGGATGAAAAATATCGTACGCTTCCTGAATGGCTGCCTTCAGCTTCTTCTCCCCGCCGAAGACAATGTTGTCATCCTGCATATCCGTTGAAAAGCAGTAGGGCATATAATTGTCACCGTCCGGTCCGGGCCTGGTCTGATTGCGACGTGTAGCCCAGCTATAGAAACCGCACCCGATAGGACCATGCGTAAGATTAAGAATATCCCTTGTAGGCCCAAGCACTACTCCCTTGCATCCCGCATAGCAGCAACCACGCTGGGTAATAATTCCGGGAACAGTCCTTACATTTGACTGGATTTCCTGGTCGGCTCCCGGATCATTGATTACCATAGATTTGTTTCTTTTTCTCGCAACCTTTGGAGGATATTTCTTAAGAATTTCTTCCCTAATTGCTTCCGGATCCGGTAATTTCTTGTTTCCTGCCATAATCTCCTCCCCTAACCCTAAAAGGCAGACCTTCCTGATTCCTATTTAAGGAAGGGTCTAACTAAGGGTATTATCTCCTGTTTCGCCTGTCCGCACCCTCACGGAATCTGTAACAGGCATTACAAATATCTTTCCGTCACCCGCATTTCCGGTTTGGTTTACTTCAATTATAGTTTTAACAGCTATATCAACCTTGTCGTCAGGTAGAACGATAGTAATAAGCCTTTTGGCTACAAGCCTGGGACCCTGTCCAAGCTGGCTGATTGCTTCCGGATAACCATTTTCAGCCCCATGAAGTATCCTGTAATCAACCATACCCTTTCCCCTGCCAAGCACCTTGCCGGTAGCGGTAAAGGATGATATGCCAACTTCCGAAAGCGCCCTTTTGGTCTCGTTAGTCTTGTTTATACGAATTACCGCCATTACTTCTTTCATAATCTGCTCCTCTTCAGGTATAATTTATGATCCTGATTATCTGTGTACTCAACAGCCCTGAACGAATTTCCCGCCAGAGGCGGACAGGTATAAAGGGCTATTACTCTTCTTTGACTCCGGAGCTTACCGTATATACCTCAAGCACAGGAGAAACAAATATCTTGCCATCGCCAAACGCCCCGGAATCTTTTGTTTTCGCGTTCTCGATTATCGTCTTGATCACAAAATCCTTATCCTTTTCGGGTATTACGGTTATCAGCAGCTCTTTGGGAAGCTCATCGTAAGTAACCTCACCTACCTTTAACCCTCTTTGTTTTCCCCTGCCGAAGACCGCTACTTTTGTCACGGCGGGGTATCCCGCATCAAGCAGTCCGGCAAGCACCGCATCTGTTTTTTCTGGCCTGACTATCGACCGTATCATTAACATAGCCATAACTAACCCTCCTCAATGATCCGCCTTAGGCGGAGAATTGATCCCGTTGAGTGTATCAAAATTGTCGAAGAGAATTTTGATACGTCTTACGAAACGGGATAGATTAAACATTTCAATGAGCACGTGACTTATACCCTAAAGGGCACCGGTGGAACAAGGCGGGATAAGTTACATCTTCACCTATCATCACACAATACCGAATTCCACTAAAAGATTCTCAAGTATCTCTATCTCTATCGGCTTAGGAATAACAAACGTTTCATTCCGCTCAATTTTTCCCGCGAGTGCTCTATATTCATCGGCCTGAGCATGCCCGGGTTCAAAATCAATTACTGTCTTTCTGTTTATTTCAGCCTTTTGAACCATCTTATCTCTCGGAATAAAGTGAATCATTTGAGTTCCCAGCTTCTTCGCGAACTGCTCGATCATTTCCTTTTCATTATCAACCTGGCGGCTGTTGCATATAAGCCCGCCAAGCCTTATTCCGCCTGAATCCGCGAATTTAACAATACCTTTACAAATATTGTTTGCCGCATACATAGCCATCATCTCGCCTGACACAACTATGTAAATCTCACGGGCCTTGCCTTCCCGCATAGGCATAGCAAACCCGCCGCACACCACATCACCCAAAACGTCGTAAAAAACATAATCCAACACATACTTGTCGTCATAGGCGCCAAGCTGTTCAAGAAGATTAATTGAAGTTATAATTCCCCTTCCCGCGCATCCAACACCTGGCTCAGGCCCTCCAGACTCCACACACCTTACTTTTCCATAACCTTCTTTGATCACGTCATCGAGATCAACATCTTCACCTTCTGCGCGGAGGGTATCAAGAACTGTCTTCTGATGAAGGCCACCTAAAAGAAGCCTTGTTGAATCCGCCTTGGGGTCACAACCCACAACCATAATTTTTTTGCCCATTTCAACAAGTCCGGCTACTGTGTTTTGAGTCGTTGTTGACTTGCCGATTCCACCTTTACCATAAATTGCGATTTTTCTTATCATTTATCAACACCTCCGATTACGCAAAACTTTATAATTTTTCAGCCTCTATATAAACAAAGCCGTTCTTTACTGGAACGTCTTTGTTTATATGCACTCCAATGTGCCTGAACCTTATCTTATTTTAAATCTTTTAAGCTACCCGATAGCCTGACTACCACGTTCGTTGGTTCTTATTCTTATACACTCGGGTAAATCAAGGACAAAAACTTTTCCATCCCCTATGTTTCCTGTTTTTGCCCCCTTGATTATAGCATTGATTGTGGGTTGAACGAAACCCTCGTTAACCGCTACCTCGAGCCTTATTTTTTTCAGAAGATTTACCTCATGGATAACCCCTCTATAAGTTTCGGTGTAACCTCTTTGTTGACCGCATCCTAAGGCATTGGAAACTGTCATCTTATAAACCTCTGCGTCATATAGCGCCTTCTTAACATCCGGAAGTTTATGTGGTTGTACCATCGCTATTATAAGTTTCATTTTTTGCCTCCTTAATGAGCCCTGCGCCATATGGTACAGGGCGAATCGATCCCACCGAGCGTTGCAACATCTCTGGCGGAACACAACATTCTATCATTCTGTAGTGAATATCTGAAATCCGGCGTAAGACTCCATACCATGCTCACTAATATCCAATCCCTTTAGTTGTTCCTCATCAGACGCTCTAAGCCCCACGATCTTTTTAATAATATAGAAAAGGATTAACGCGGAACCAAATACCCAACAGAATACTGAAGCAACACCTGTTAACTGTATGGACAACTGCGATAACCCTCCTCCGAAGAAAAAGCCATTTACAGCGCCCATGCCGCTTGCTTGGCCGTATGCAGCTTCTGCGAATAACCCTACGCTAAGAGTTCCGAACGCTCCGCAAACCCCATGAACCGATATTGCCCCAACAGGATCATCAACGTGCAGAACCTTATCGATAAATTCAACGCTTAAAACTACCAATACGCCTGCCATCGCCCCAATGATAATAGCGCTTAATGGGGATACGTTTGCGCAGGGAGCTGTTATTGCTACAAGTCCTGCCAGCGCCCCGTTTAGAGCCATGCTGGTATCAGGCTTCCCGAATCTCATCCATGCTGTAAACATCGCGGTAATCGCTGCTGCAGCAGCAGCTAAATTAGTAGTTACGGCAATAGTCGCAATACTTAAATTTGTGCCTGAAGTAGTGCTGCCTGCGTTGAACCCAAACCATCCAAACCACAGAATAAATACACCCAACGCTGCAAGAGGAATATTGTGTCCGGGTATAGCCTTGGAGCTTCCGTCTTTATTATATTTCCCCAGCCTTGGCCCGAGTAATATCGCTCCTGCCAATGCCGCCCAACCGCCAACTGAATGCACTACCGTTGAACCGGCAAAATCTAACATTCCCTTATTTGCCAGCCATCCGCCGCCCCAAATCCAATGACCCACTACCGGATAGATCAAGGCGCAGATGAAGAATGAGTAAATTAGGTATGCAGGAAATTTCGTTCTCTCTGCCATCGCTCCGGAAACAATGGTTGCGGCTGTAGCGGCAAACACCACCTGAAACATCCAGTAAGCAAACTGCCATAAGCCGTCTGCTGTAGAAGGATTAGCAGCACTCAGGAGAAAGCCACTTGTTCCAAAAATCCCCGAAGCGCTTGTACCAAACATTATACCGAAACCAATCAACCAGAAGGCGATTGAACCGATAGAAAAATCCATAAGATTTTTCATCAAGATATTAGCGGCGTTCTTCGCCCTGGTAAAACCTACCTCAACCATAGCAAAACCTGGCTGCATAAAGAAAACCAGAAAGGCTGCCACTAATGTCCAGACTGTATCGATTGCTACTGCGTTAGTTGCTGCCGTCGGCTCATCGGCAAAGGCAAGTAATGGTATACTTAACAAAACCAACGTAATCAAAATTATTACCTTCGGCATCAATCTTAATATTTTCATAAACATTTTTCGTCCTCCTTTACTATATAACTCACTCTCCGTCGCCTGAATCTTCCTCCTCCTTTTCAAATTAACGCCTCATTCTGGCGCTCTCCTGTTCGTATTCGAAGTGTCTCTTGCACTGATAAAACAGCAATCTTACCATCACCTAACTTACCGGTACGGCAGGTATTAATGATTATTGAGGTTAACTCTTCCGCTTGTTCATCCGTAGCGTATATCTCAATCTTGGTCTTAGGCAAAATTAAATAGGCTTCCGGCCGCGTAGTCTCTTTACCAAATCCCTTAACCTCAGTAATCGTCATCCCTCCAACTCCAGTTTCTCGCAAAGCCCCTTCTAACTCTTTTAACTTCTCCGGGCGGATTATACATTCAATCTTCTTCATTTTGTCATCACCCCCTTATTAATATCAAATAAAAAAGCATTCAATTTTATCTGCCACCATGACGTTCAACTGGACGCCTCTGCCCAAAAAAAAGGACGCTCTTATCCTGAACGTCTTTGTCTCAACACAACAATGTGTTTAAAAAACTATTTTTTATACTACTAATAAGGTAAGTAAAAACTTATCCTCTTTGGTAACCATAATTTTCTTTTCTTCGCCATCTTTTGACTATTCCCTGTTTTAATTTAACGACCATAACATGCGAAATACTCAATTGGCTGCCAATTTCTCTTACTGTATATCCCTTGAGCAAAAGCGAAAAAACATCCTTTTCTCTCCTTGTAAAACCATTATTTTTTATATCTTCAATAGTTATCTGTTTGTCTATACGTTTAGCCAAAGATTCTTTTCTCTCTGGTAAAACATCTTGTAATGTATTCCCGTCTTGGTTGATAGGCTCTTGTAAACTTACAAGGGCTACCTTCTTTCTTTGTTTTCTGAGGTAATTCAGTATATGAAATAAACACCCCCTGACTATATAAGCTTCATTTACGCCAGCCGGCATACCCTGTTTATAATTCTCCCATAGATAAATGCACATTTCCTGATAAAGGTCGTTTTGATCAATGGGAAAACCGTAACTCCTTTTATTTCTTGCCATCTTTTTCAATCGTGGAGACACCTTATTAAGCATTCCTTGAAAATCCATTATTACTCTCCTGTCATAAAATAAAAAACGTCCTTTTGTTTAAAAAGGACGTCATTATCCGATTCTCTAACCTTGAAAAGGCAACAAAAAAAAGGCGTTCCTTCAGAACGCCCTCGTCTTCTTCCTTTAGACACTAACCTTGTGCCTCACCTTAGTTCAAAAAAAGTATACCATAATATTCAGCGTTGTCAAGCTATTTTTATGAGATCTCTGAAAAAACCATAAAAACTATATCACAGACCTCTTAAAGGATACCTGCCACAGCTGAATTTCCCGCCTTCCGGACAATAACCAAGACTAACACATTTTGCTCCGGCTTTAAAGAAAACAGCGGGTAATTGTTCTTTGCAAACCTCAAGCATCCTTTCAGCTAAATCCTTAATCTCCCACTGGGCTCTTGTGCAGCATCTTTGCCTGAAGAAATGCAGTAATTCCCTGCAATTCATAGATACGACTATCTTTGTTTCCGCTGCCTGAGGCAGGATAAATCTCGCATCTTCATTCGCCCTCTGGCCTGTTCTGCCTCTCTTTTTAAGCTCCTTTAGAATTTTAGTATAACTTATTTGGATCTCATCCATAATTTTAGTAAATTCATTTTTCAGCGTTTCTTCTTCATCTATTGCAGGAGGAATTACATAATCAAAATCTGCTTCTTTGACATATCTTTGGCTCTGTTGAGAATAAGAAGCAAGCCTATGTCTTACAAGTTGATGCGTTAATGCCCGCGATACACCCTCAATGGCAAAGGTAAATTTTACGTGCTCTAAAGGACTCTCATGTCCCGACTCAACCACCCTTTTAATAAACTCTGTCTGTTTTTCTAAATTATCTCTCTGTTCCTCGAACATATTACCCGCAAATTCAGCAGAATAACACTGCCTACAGGCAGCATATATAAGAGAAACCGCATCCCGGGTCATGTCCAGAAGTTTCACATTCAGATTAGTTTGCGGCATGCCTACCTTACCCCCTGCTCCCAGCCTCTGGCCCTCTTAGCCAACTCTACCAAATTTTTTAATACAGCTTTGCTTTCTTCCCAACCCCTTGTCTTTAATCCGCAATCCGGGTTTATCCAGAGATTCTCCCTCGGGAACACCTTTAACACCCTCTTTAAAATCTCTGCTATTTCCTCGATTTCCGGCACTGCTGGCGAGTGAATATCCCAAACGCCTAACCCTATTTGTCGTTTAAAATCCACGCCTTCGAAATACCTTATAATATCACCCTTGCTCCTTGAGGTTTCGATAGTAATTACGTCAAAATCCATTTTTAAGATATACTTAATGATTTCTCCGAATTCCGAATAACACATATGCGTATGAATTTGTGTCTCAGCCTTTGATTGAGAAGCCAGATTAAATGACCTCACCGCCCACTCAAAATATCGGCTCCAGTTTCTTTTTTTAATCGGAGCCTTCTCTCTAATGGCAGGCTCGTCAATCTGGACAATCTTAAGACCCTCTTTTTCATAATCCCTTAACTCATCCTGTAAACATAAGGCTATCTAATAGGCAACTTGCGCAATAGAAATATCATCTCTCACAAAACTCCAAGCGATTATAGTAACAGGGCCCGTGAGCATCCCTTTAACCGGTTTCTTTGTCAAGCCTTGAGCAAAACTAATCTCCTCAAGAGTTATAGGACCCGGCCTCGAAACATCACCGTAAATTATTGGCGGCCTGTAAACTCTTGTCCCGTAAGAAATAATCCAGCCATCCTTAGTAGCCGCAATACCGTCTAACCTTTGGGCAAAGAACTCAACCATATCGCTCCTCTCGAATTCTCCATGAACTAATACATCGAGATTTAAGTCTTCTTGAAACTTAATTACATCAATAATCCTTTCTTGAATAAATGCCCGGTATTTTTCTGTGGTGATTTTGCCCGTGTTGTATTCTGCCCTCTTTAATCTAACTTCCTGAGTTTGAGGAAAACTACCTATGGTCGTTACAGGGAAAACCGGAAGATTCAGAATCTTGCGTTGTTTTTCAAGCCGTTCGGCATAAGGAAAGGCTTTTTCAAAGTCATCGTCTTTTAGATTTTTAATTCTTTGTTTAACCTCAGGATTTATACCAAAATTCCCATTTCCGCCTTTATCTTCTATCTCTTGCCTTTTACCTGAATAGATTTCAGCGATTAGTTTTAACTCAGTTAATCTTTCTTCGGCAAAGGCAATTCTGTGCCGTAATCTTTCATCTAATTCCTCGGTTTCTGTCGTTATCGGCAGATGATAAAGCGGCGCGGCATTGGAAATAATAAAATTCTCCGTATACCGGGATATTTCTTTTAGCAATTCTATTGTTTCGCTAATGTCTGTTCTCCAGATATTCCTGCCGTTGACTACACCGGCAATCAAAGTCTTCTCCTTCGGAAATCCATACTTTCTGATGTTTGCTAAATTTTCTCTGCCGTTAATAAAATCCAGGCCTATTGCCTTTATGGGTAATTCATACAGGTCCTTTAAAAAATCAACAGAATCGTAGTAAGTAAAAAGATTGATACTACATGTCCCGGAACCTAAGCTATCGTACACTTGTTTAATCCACCCAATTTCTTCCCCGGAAAGCTCCATCGCAAAAGCAGGCTCATCTATATGCACCTCAACGAAATCTTTGATTAAATCAATATAAATATTCGTCAAAGATAAAAGATATTCCTTAAATAACCCGGGACTAAATCCCTTTGATAATTTCAAGAAAGTAAAAGGGCCTATTAGGCAGGGAATTCCCCTTTTATAGAGCTGCTTCTCTTGCTTTGGTTTATTCCAGGCTATCTTGAATTTAGATGGCTCGAATGACAGTAGAAATTCCGGAATGAGATAATGGTAATTGGTATTGAACCACTTGGTTAATTCCAGGGCATCTTTGCCTCTACATAGATTATAATATTCATCTAAAGTTTTACTCTTATACAGACCAACCATTAAGGCAGTGTCGAGCATATTATCGTAATGTGTCATTTCTCCAACGGGAAATTTATCCACGTATTTTTCATACGTTGCCAATCTCTCTTGCTCTAACCTGCGAAGAGATTCTTGAAATTGCTGTTCTTTAATCTCTTTATTCCAGAAGGCCTCTACAATCTTTTTGTACTGCCGCTTTTTTCCCAATCTTGGAAAACCATAAGCATAGGTCTGCATTGCTTACCCTCCTTTTAACATTCACTTTTCGAAAGAGCCGGTAAGATTTGTTACCATATCCTGGAATCTCTGTATTTCCTCATCGCTATATTGCTCTTTATTCAATAATGATTCTTCCATAATCTTACCACTAACCTTAAATGCCTGAAGAACATAGCTGCGCGCTCCTTTAATCAACTCACATATTCGCTTTAAATCTTCAATATTTAAAAGCGCTTTAACCATTGTTGTCCTGAATTGGTAATCTAAACCACAGCGCATAATAATCCTGATGCTTCTTTCTACGCTCTTTATATCAACATCCACACCGGCAACAAAATTATATTTTTCCAATGGGGCCTTAATATCCATCGCGATATAATCAACCAATCCATCATCAATAATCCTTTTTAATTGTTTAGGGTAGCTGCCGTTGGTATCTATTTTTGTAGCGTAACCCAGCTGTTTAATTTTCCTCACAAAACAGGGTAAATCTTTATGTAAAAGCGGCTCGCC
>JAUXFU010000128.1 GCA_030622705.1 Candidatus Omnitrophota bacterium
AATATGAGTTATACCCGGGAAAGGCAGCAAATAATTTACTGGGCGCAGGCTTTAAACAGAAAAGGACTCGTAAGCGCAAGAAGCGGGAATATATCCTGCAAGCTACCTGATAATAAGATACTTATGACTTCTCACGATTGTTATTTAGGCTTTTTGGAAGAAAAGGATATCCTTTTGACTGACTCAACGGGGGATATTTTAGAAGGCAAAGGAGAGCTTACCAGCGAAAAGGAACTTCATTTAAATATTTACAAAAGATTCAAAGACGTTAAAGTTATCTTACATACACATTCTCCCTACACAGTCGCCTTTTTCCATTATTTTGATAAATTAGATATTTTTTCGTTTGAGACAAGGTTCTATTTGGGAGATGTAAAAGTAATACCTCAGGAAACTCCTATAGTTACGGATTTAGAACCGGTAATCTCGTGTTTCGGAGATTCTAATATTGCTGTATTGAAAAATCATGGCGTGGTTTCCACGGGGCGCGATTTTAAGGAAGCGTTTAGCCTTATTGAACTTTTGGAAGAGCAGGCCAGGGTGAATCTCATGGTAGGCCGGGGCCACCGCGTTACCGCGCCGCCTGGCCATAAGGGTATTCCTACGCGTAAATACAAACTATTATCTCCGGAGCATATCCAGCGGCTGGTTGAACTGGTAAATAATGACGAGCAGCCGCAGAGGTTAGGCAGGGAATATGACTTGACCTGCAGTTTAGCGGTAAAAAATCAGGACACTCAAGAGGCAGCATGTTTTTATTATGAAAAAGGTAGAATTATAAATAGCGACAATAATGAGAACGCCGAATTTGTAATTATTGGAAGAGAGGAGATTTTAAAGAAGGTATTTAACCGGGAGATTGACCCGTTTGTTGCCGTAACTCAGGGTAGGGTGGAGACAAAGGGCAACTTTAGCAAAATGAGCAGGTGGTATCCGGTTATGGTCAAGACGTTTGAATTATGGAGGCAGGCGCCGGTGGATTAATGAGCCGGTAATTCGCGTTTAAAGAGCAAGTCAGTAAACCCCGTTAGAGAATTTTGTTCTCTAACGGGGTAAATGTAAACAGGAGAAGGCATGGAGGAATATAAATATTATATAGCCGGTGAATTTAAGAAAAGCGCCAACGAACTGAAAATAGTTAATCCCGCAACCGAAGAAATATTTGCTAAGATATTTGAAACGCCGAAACAGGATTTAGATTCGGCTATAGAAAAAGCAGGAGTTGCTCAGCAGATATGGAGGCAGATTTCTTTTAAGGAGAGGGCAAAGCTGTTACGGCAGATAGCTAAAGTTATTCTTGATAATCTTTCCTGTTTAACAGAGCTGGAAACTAAAGAGATCGGCAAACCGTTAAAGGAATCACTATTTGTAGATGTTCCTCTGGCAGCCGAATGCTTTAATTACTATGCCTCTTTTTTAGAATCATTTGAACAACAGCTAACAGAATGTGATTTTGGCATTGATTTAATAAAATACCAGCCTTTTGGGGTTTGTGGGGTATATCTTCCGTTTAATGTTCCTCTGATGATTTTTGGCTTTAGCTGCGCAGGGGCATTGGCTGCCGGCAACGCCTTGATTGTCAAGCCCTCAGAATACGGTTCACTTTCTGTTTTAAGATTAGCCCGGGTTTTAGATAAGCTGGATATGCCTAAAGGGCTGATAAGCATTATCACGGGCAGAGGAGAAACAACAGGCAGGTTCTTGGCAGAAAGCAAGGTTGATATTATTTCTTTTACCGGCTCAAGAAAAACCCTGAAGCAAATATTAGTTCAATCAGCAGATAACCCCAGGAAGATAATCTGTGAATTAGGGGGGTGTAATTTAACCCTTGTTTTTTCCGATGCGGATAAACAGCAGGCTCTTCAAAATATTTTAGGCTCTTCATTTATGAAACAGGGGCAGATGTGTATCGGCACCAGCATGGTTTTGGTTCAGGATAGTATTTTTGAGGATTTTACCAGAGATTTAACCAATATGGCTTCAAGGATTAAGGTAGCGGATCCGTTTTCCCCTGATTCCGGTATGGGGGCGCTTCCTACGAGAGATCATCTGCAGAGTATTCACAGGCGGGTTAAAGAGTTGGAGAGTAAGGGAGCGAGGATCTTATGCGGCGGCAGTCCCTTAAATACAAGGGGTTATTTCTATCCTCCTACGATTATTGAGGTAGATGAAGCTATTTACGAGGAATTCTTTGCGCCGGTAATTCTTATCAAAAAGTTTGAACATAAACAGCAGGTGCTGGAGATTATGCAGAAGAATCCTACGGGCCTGGTTTTGCAGATTTGGAGTAAAGATTTAGACAGGGCAAATGATTTGGCAAACAGGGCTGCCTGTGGTACGGTATGGATAAATACCTTTGCCCAGATGGGGCCTCATACCCCCTTTGGGGGAGTAAAAGAAAGCGGATGGGGGAGAAATTTGGGGAAATCCGGATTTTTTGAATACACGCAGCCTAAACATATAGGCATCGGCCTGAAAAAGAGTCCTGTTTGGGGCTGGTTTGGTATTTAAATTATATTGACCTCGTATATTCTTTTGTTATAATAAACCAGTTGAGAAAAATGGTGATATAACTTGAGTTCTCTATGTAAGGGAGTAAATTTAAATGGGTATAGAGAACGGAATTCATTGAAGGGAGGATAATAATGTCAACAGGCTATTGCGTGAAGTGCAAGAGTAAAAAGGAGATGAAGGATGAACAGGAGGTAACCTTCAAGAATGGCCGCCGGGCAATGAAGGGTAAATGTCCTGTTTGCGGAACCACAATGTGCAGAATCTTAGGAAAGGCTAAATAGATTCACCCTCACACCAATTAACCTGGAATTAGCTATTTGAAACAATTGGTGTGGGGGTTGTCTGTTTATTGAAGGGGGTGGAAAACAATAATCGAAGCAAAGGAATTATCCATTCAGATTGCCCGCGTTGCCAGGGATACGAAGGCACAAAAAGTCATTATTTTAGATTTGCGTGAACTTGCCGCTTTTTGCGATTTCTTCGTGATTATGAACGGAACCTCCGGGCGGCATATTGCCGGAGTAGCTGAAGCAATTACGCAAGATTTACATAAGCATAAGATAAAGTCTCTTTTTAGCGATTTTACACCTCAGCATTCAGAGACGGGGTGGATTGTTTTAGATTACGCAAGTGTGGTTGTGCACATCTTTCAGAAACCGCAAAGAGAATTTTATGCCTTAGAATACCTTTGGCAAGACGCTAAAAGGGTCAGAATCCCTTCTCTTCGTAGAAAAACCCCCTAATTAAAAAAACTTATTTAATCCGTGGACATCCGTGATTAATATAGAAGCGGCGAAACTTATGCTTCGAAAACAAATTTCCTGTACAAGGAATAGAAGTTGCAAATTCTGAACTTAACATAAGTTTATGCTCCGGGAACTTATTTCCCGCACGAAATTTTTTGCCGTCTTTTTGGACTTACGACACATTACGGCGCGGCTTACGTATATTCTGGG
>JAUXFU010000078.1 GCA_030622705.1 Candidatus Omnitrophota bacterium
AAAGGGAGATTATTAAGAGGGGAAGACCGTTCCCCTCTTAAGTATAGAGTTTTTTAATAAGAAAGGAAGGGGAGACAGCGAGGCCGATACTTCGGCCGAGCGCCAGAGGGGAAACCATTGGTTTCCCTATGGGGAGAGAACGTCTAACAAAATCAGCTGAACTCAAGACAAGACTAAAAGTAATATTTGTTTACTTGCAACTCAGGAATAACCTATAGTGAGCGACGCGGGCATAGCACAGTGGTAGTGCAGTAGCCTTCCAAGCTACCTACACGGGTTCGAGCCCCGTTGCCCGCTTTTGTTGAAATAAAAAAATGGCAGAGAAAGAATTCTTAGAACCGGTTTTTATCGAAGCCTTTGATTTAGATGATGCCTGGTTTCAGAGTTTGTGCGCGATTCTGGATAAGGGGCATGTCTATACTATAACAAGGGGCAGTTATGAGGGGCAGAGGCGTTTGGAATTTGATTTTGTGGTTGTAAAAGTAAGAAAGCCATCGCATCAAATTATACCTGTAATTCCGGAAGGAATGAGTATTCCCGCGCCTACGGATATGGAATATATCAACGGATATTTAAGTTATCTTCTTACCGGCAGTAAGACCGATACCGAGGATTATACCTATGGAGAAAGATTAGTTGAGCCTAAGCTCAGAGTAAAGCAGAGTATCAACGGGAAAGAATTAATTAAGGAAATGCCGTTAAACGTAAATCAGATAGAAGAAACTATCAAGATTTACAGAGAAAAGGGCTTTGGGACGAATCAGGCGATAATGGAGATTGGTATGCCCTCAGATATAAAATTAGTTGACCCGCCTTGCTTAAGGCTAATCGATACGCGGGTGCGCTATGGTAAATTACACTTTATTCTTTACTTTCGCTCATGGGATTTATGGGGCGGATTCCCTTCCAATCTAGGGGGGCTGCAGCTGACTAAGCAGTATATGGCCACAGAGATCGGCGTTGAAGACGGCGAGATTATCGCTGTAAGCAAGGGGTTGCATCTTTACGAATATAGCTGGGAAGTGGCTAAAATCAGAATAAATAGACCTGATCCTTCTGCGTTGCGGGATGTAGTTGTTGTAGAGCAGAAATAATATTGTTCTATTAAATATGAATGAAAAAGAGGTTTATAAAGATAGGGAGCGCCGGGAGTTCGAAAGATTGAATTATGTTGTGCCGCTTGCCTACAAGGTATGCAAACAGGAAACAATTTCGAAGTTACTTCAGGGGTATACGTCTAACATAAGTCAGGCGGGCTTGCTCTGTAATATAAAAAATAGGGTAAATGAGGAAGATACGTTATGGCTTTCATTTGATAAAGCTATGCTGGAAGTTTGTAAAAAGTTAGAACAGAGAAGTTTTGTGTATCAAAATGGCGTTATTGGCAAAGTGATAAGGGTAGAAAGTAAAAATGACGGTACATTCAATGTGGGAATTCGATTTGTTACCCGGGAAGAGAAAAACTCAAGCAGCATATATTCCGACCTTTCCTCTTTAGAGAATAAAGAATAAAGAAAATGAAAGAATTCAATATTGCTGTTTTGGGCGATGGCGGATGGGGGACCACTTTAGCGATATTGCTGCATAATAAAGGTTATTCTGTTACGCTCTGGGGCGCGTTTCCTGAATATGCAAATTATTTAAAGCAAAAAAGAATCAATAAACAATTTTTACCCGGGATAAAAATACCCCGGGCCTTAAAGATTACCGCGGATTTAAAAAGCGCGGCAGAATCCAAAGATTTGATTGTTTTGGCTATTCCCTCTCAATATATCCGCGGCGTGCTTAAACGTATTAAGATTTATAATTTTGCCGCCAGGGTTGCGTTTTTAAGCGTAGCCAAAGGATTAGAAATTGATACTTTACTGCGGATATCCGAGATTATTCAGGCAGAGCTGGGCAAGGTAAGGTTAGCTGTGCCTTCCGGTCCGACGATTGCTCATGAGGTAGCACTTAGAATACCCGCGGCGGCAGTGGTTGCTTCGCGCAGTAAGGATTTGCGCAGGTTAATAGCTCGTTTATTCAGTACCGATAGATTCCGTATTTATACTAACGTAGATGTGGTCGGTGTAGAAATAGGGGGCAGTCTTAAGAATATTGTTGCTATTGCCTGTGGGATTTCCGATGGTTTGGGGTTTGGCGCTAATACAAAAGCAGCTTTACTTTCCCGGGGTTTAGCGGAGATTTCCCGCTTAGGAGTAAAGATGGGCGCAAAGGCTGCAACCTTTCCTGGCATAAGTGGGTTAGGGGATTTGGTTACAACCTGTATTAGCCCTTTTAGCCGTAACCGTTATCTGGGAGAACAAGTAGGAAAAGGTAAGTCTCCGCAAAAGGTTATCGCGAGGATGAAGATGGTTGTGGAGGGAGTTCCTACGGTTAAAGCTGCTTATTTGCTTGGGCTTAAGCGCAAGGTGGATATGCCGATAACCAGAGAGATTTATCTGGTTCTCTATAGAAATAAGAATCCTCGAAAGGCGGTTCAGGATTTAATGAGGCGTTCGCTAAAGGAAGAGTAGTTAACGAATCTGCCGGGGAGTGGCGCAGTTTGGCTAGCGCGTCTGAATGGGGTTCAGAAGGTCGAGGGTTCGAGTCCCTCCTCCCCGATAGTGTTACTCGAACCCGAAAGGGGAGTTTGAGGCGAGACAAGATTTTCCCCTCAATGAATCACCCACTTTAGTACACTACGGGGTGACAGCGAACGAATGGAATGAGTGAGCGCCAGTCCCGCCAAGGCGGGTCCGCCATAATCGTTTTAATTACAGGTGGCGAGACCTCGCCCGCTTCAAGGCGGGGATGGAGGAGGAGTAAGGTAAAAAAGCAATAGAAAGGATAATAATAAGATGAAAAAAGTTTACCTTGGGCTTTTGGGTTTTGGCAATGTAGGTTCGGGGGTAGTAAAGATATTAAAAACGAGAAAATCTTTATTAAGGAATAAACTTGGCTGTGATTTAGTTATAAAGAGGGTTTGTGATAAGGATCTAACATCAAAAAGAGATGTTTCTCTGCGCCGGGATATACTTACCTCTGAGGTAAATCAGATATTAAATGATCCCGCAATTGATATTGTGATTGAGTTGATCGGTGGTGTTAATTTTGCCAGGGAGTTTGTTGTACAGGCACTTAATAAGGGTAAATACGTAGTCACAGCCAACAAGGCTCTTTTGGCTGAGCAGGGAAAGGAAATATTTAATCTAGCCAAAGAGCGCGGTAAAGCTGTTTATTTTGAGGCTTCGGTAGGGGCTGGTATACCGATAATTAAGTCATTAAAAGAGGGTTTAGCCGCAGATAGATTCAAGCGTATTCTTGGTATTCTTAATGGAACATCAAACTTTATCCTGTCGGCGATGTCGCAACGGCAGATGGATTTTTCTCAGGCTCTTTCTCAGGCGCAAAAATTTGGCTTTGCCGAAAGTGACGCGAGCCTGGATATTCAGGGTATTGATTCTTTGCATAAGTTGATTATTCTTGTTTATCTTTGTTTTGGAAGATTAGTAAATCCGAATGAGATATTCGTTGATGGGATTCAGCATATATCCTTATTTGATGTTGCTTACGCGAAGGAATTGGGTTACGAGATAAAGCTGTTGGCTATTGCGCAGAGGCAGGAAGATGAATTAGAGCTTCGGGTGCACCCGACATTAATTCCCGTCGGACATCTTTTGGCAAAGGTTAGCGGAATCAATAATGCGATTTATGTATCTGCTGATTTAGCCGGGGATTTGCTTTTCTTCGGCCCCGGCGCGGGTAAGACGGCAGCGGCTTCTGCGGTAGTTTCGGATTTGGAGGATGCTGTGTTAGATTTGCAGGCCGGGCTTTTCGGGAGGAAATTTTTCCCTGCCGAAGATACAACAATAAAGAGATTGCGGCAAATCGTCCAAACCTGCAGCCGTTATTATATCCGTTTTATGGTTGTAGACAGGCCAGGGGTATTATCGGCGATCTCAGGCATATTGGCTAAATTTGATATCAGTATTGCCTCTGTAACGCAAAAGGAGAGAAAAAGAACAAGGGTTGTTCCTATTATAATGATTGTTCATGAAGTCATAGATAAGAATTTACGTCTGGCACTGAAAAAGATCAAGAAATTAAACATAGTCAAGGAATCGCCTGTAGCAATAAAGATAGAACAGATATGAAAGATTATAAAGGGGTAATTCAGAGATATAAAAGATATTTGCCGGTAACGACGCGTACGCCGGTTATTACTCTTTGTGAAGGCGATACACCGTTAATATATGCCGGATGTCTTAGTAAATGTGTAGGCAGGAATTTTCAGGTTTATTTAAAATTCGAAGGATTAAATCCTACCGGATCATTTAAAGACCGCGGAATGACCCTGGCGGTGTCTAAAGCTAAAGAGGCAGGTTCCCGGGCGGTGATTTGTGCTTCTACCGGGAATACCTCGGCTTCAGCCAGTGCTTATGCGGCGCGCGCAAAAATGAAATGCGTTGTCGTTATTCCTGAAGGGGCAATTGCCTTAGGTAAATTAGCTCAGGCATTAATTCACGGAGCGCAGGTTTTAGCGGTGAAGGGGAATTTTGACGACGCGCTCAATATTGTAAAAGATATTACGCGAAAATATCCGTTAACGCTGGTTAATTCTCTTAATCCGTATCGCATAGAAGGCCAGAAAACAGGGAGTTTTGAGATTTGCGATTATTTTTCGGATGCAGCCGATTTTCAAATAATGCCGGTGGGTAATGCCGGTAATATTACTGCTTATTGGAAGGGGTATAAAGAATATAGAAAATTAGGGAAGATAAAGAAGCTTCCCCGTATGCTTGGCTTTCAGGCTCAGGGTGCTGCCCCAATTGTCAGGGGATATCCGATAAAAAACCCAAAAACAATTGCAACGGCTATTCGTATTGGAGACCCGGCTAGCTGGAAAAAGGCCGAACTTGCCCGTGATGAATCCGGCGGCCTGATTGATATGGTTACAGATAAAGAAATAGTAGAGGCTTACAGGTTCTTAGCGACGCAGGAAGGGGTATTTGCGGAGCCGGCATCTGCCGCCTCGGTTGCAGGATTACTAAAATTGATTAAGAAGGGATATTTTAGGCGGGAAAATATTAAACATAAGGCAGCAAAGATAGTTTGTATTTTAACCGGCCACGGGCTTAAAGATCCTGATCGG
>JAUXFU010000118.1 GCA_030622705.1 Candidatus Omnitrophota bacterium
AACCTGAGCAAATTTCTTTAATTTTTTTAACGCGTTCTCTTCAACCTGACGCACCCTTTCTCTTGAAACCCCGATTTTCTTAGCCACCTCGGCTAAAGTACGCTTTTCTCCGTCAATTAAGCCAAAACGCATATCCAGGATTTCCCTTTCGCGCAAAGACATTAGCCCTAAAAGATCTTCCACTCTCTCATGAATCATCAAACGGGAAATCTCGCTATCAGGAGATTCTGCGGTTTCATCTTCAATTAGATCTAAAACCTGCGTTTGGCCATCCTCCCCAACCGGCGCGTCCAAAGAAGAGGTCTGGGTTGCCAACCAATTAACTATCTGCGTTGCCCGCCGCTTTGACAACTTCATTTTCTTCGCTATCTCTTCATTGCTCGGATGACGCTTCAATTTCTGCGACAATCGCTCACTGGTTTTTTTCCATCTAACGAGTAATTCATTCAGATACGCGGGGGTACGAATTATCTTAACCTGCTCTGCAATAGCACGAGTAATGCTTTGTTTTATCCACCACGCCGCATAGGTCGAAAAACGAAAGCCCTTACGGTAATTAAACTTATCCACAGCCTTCATTAATCCGATATTCCCCTCTTCAATCATATCCATCAAGGGTAGCCCTAAGTGTCCGTAGCGTTTTGCGATATTAATCACAAAGCGAAGGTTGGCGCGAATCATCTTCTTGCGCGCCTCCTCATCCCCCTTCTTTATCTTCCGGCTTAATTGAGCCTCTTCCTTCGCGTTTAAAAGTGGTGTTATGCGTATCTGTTTAAGGTATGCTTTTATTGTGTCCATTTAATGAACCCCGCCTTTGCCAGAATGAATTAAAGCTGACTGTGCGGCCGCTAAACGTGCAATCGGTATCCTAAACGGCGAGCAGCTTACATAATCCATTTTCACGCGATGACAGAATTCAATCGAACGCGGATCCCCGCCATGCTCACCGCAAATTCCAACCTTCAAATTCTGCCGTACCCGCCTTCCGCGCTTGATTCCTAAATCGATAAGCTGGCCAATACCCGACTGATCAATAGTCTGAAATGGATCGTCGCAAAGTATCCCCTTTTCTAAATATTCAGGGAGGAACCCGCCTAAATCATCCCGCGAAAAACCAAACCCCATCTGGGTTAAATCATTAGTGCCAAATGAGAAGAATTCTCCCACCTTAGCTAACTGATCAGCCAAAAGGGCGGCACGGGGAATCTCAATCATTGTGCCAAAGGAATGAGGAATTTTTTTAAGCTTGTATTTCGCTAAAACCTCCTGGTAAACCTTTTTTGCCACCACAAATTGATTCTCCAGCTCCTTAACCTCACCTACTACAGGAATCATTATTTCCGGATTTGTCTTTACGCCCTGTTTAATTAATTCTGCCGCTGCCTCCAGGATGGCACGGATTTGCATCCGGCTTATCTCAGGATAGGTTACACCTAAACGCACCCCGCGATGCCCCATCATCGGATTAGATTCATGTAAGCTATCTGCCCGTTTATTAAATTCTTCAATATCTATATTTAAACTACCGGCCAATTCTACCCGCTGTTGAGAATTCTTAGGAATAAACTCGTGCAACGGCGGGTCCAATAACCTAATAGTTACCGGCAGCCCGGCCATAACCTTCAGCGTCTTTTTAATATCATCCTTAACAAAAGGAAAAAGCTCATCAAGCGCCTTGCTGCGCTCAGAGGCATTGCCGGATATAATCATCTTGCGGAGAAAAAATAAAGGCTTCTCTGAATTCTTCCCGTAAAACATATGCTCGGTACGAAATAGTCCAATGCCCTCTGCCCCGAATGCCCTCGCCCGCATGGCATCCTCAGGCGTATCCGCATTGGTACGAATCTTAAGCCTGCGCACACGATCACAGAGCTTAAGAAATTCATTGAGAATCTTGTTTTCCCCTGATACGGAAATCATCGGCAGCTTACCCGCAAAAACCAGCCCCTTGCTGCCATTTAAAGTAGCCCAATCCCCCTCCTTAAACAGTTTATCACCTACGCGCAATTCCCTGCTCTCATAATTAATATTCAAAGCGCCGCAGCCGACAATACAGCATTTACCCCAGCCGCGGGCAACCAGAGCGGCGTGAGAAGTCATCCCGCCCCTTGCGGTCAGGATAGCCTCGGCAGCCCGCATCCCTTCAACGTCCTCAGGATTAGTTTCCTCGCGCACAAGAATTACGGATTTGCCCTCCTTTGCCCATTTAACCGCGTCTGCCGCGGAGAAAACAATCTGTCCGGACGCACCGCCGGGTCCGGCAGGCAAACCCTTAGCTATCGGATTATTGCGCCTTTGAGCCGCTGGATCAATAATTGGATGAAGAAGCTCGTCTAACTGCTCAGGAACAACCCGCTTGACAGCCTCTTTATCAGTGATAAGCTTCTCCTTATACATATCAAAAGCCATGCACACCGCTGCCGGGCCATTGCGCTTACCTACCCGGGTCTGCAGCATAAACAAGCGGCCATTCTCAATAGTAAATTCAATATCCTGCATATCATGATAATGTTTCTCAAGGCGATTTCGAATATCCACCAGTTGCTTATAGATCTTAGGCATCTGCTTTTCTAATATGGGCAGGTCTTTATTATGCTCACTCTGGGAGTATTTATTTATGGGGGCCGGGGTACGGATCCCTGCCACCACATCTTCACCCTGCGCGTTATTCAGGTATTCGCCGTAGAATTGATTCTCGCCGGTTCCCGGATTACGGGTAAAACCAACCCCGGTGGCTGAATTAGCCCCGAGATTACCAAAAACCATGGTCTGCACATTTATCGCGGTTCCCCACTCATCAGGTATGTTCTCAATCCGGCGATAAGATATAGCGCGCTTACCCATCCATGAGCTAAATACTGCCCCAATCGCGCCCCAAAGTTGAGCGCGAACCTCATCAGGAAAATCCTTACCCAACACCTGTTTTACCCTCGCCTTAAATAGCACGCAGAGCTCCTTTAAATCCTGAGCCTTAAGCTCAACATCTGATTCTACGCCCTTGTGCTTCTTTAACTGAGACATTATCTGCTCTAATTGCTTACGGATTCCCTTATCTTCCTGCGGCTCAATACCCGCTGCCTTTTCCATAACTACATCTGAATACATCATAATCAGACGCCGGTAGGCATCATATACAAAACGCTCATTGCCCTGGGTTTGCTTGATTAATCCAGGTATAGTTTTAGTAGTTAAGCCTACGTTAAGCACAGTCTCCATCATCCCCGGCATTGATTTTCTTGCCCCGGAACGCACTGAAACCAGAAGCGGATTATCAGAACTACCGAATTTCTTATTCATCAGCGCCTCGACCTTCTTCATTGCCTGGCCTACCTTCTCCTTTAAACCGGCCGGATAACGCTTTTTATTCTTATAATAATAAGTACAAATCTCGGTAGTAATAGTAAAACCGGCAGGCACCGGCAAGCGTAAATTCTTATGCCCGGCCATCTCCGCTAAGTTTGCCCCCTTACCCCCTAAAAGCTCCTTCATCTTACCATTACCGTCTGCCTTTCCATCGCCAAAGAAGTAAACATATTTCTTCGCCATTGTTATCTCTCCTCTCTTACCATAGACTTCCGTCTGCAGAATTCCCCACACGGAAGTGTGGGGTAATCATTATACTAATCTTTCCCCTAAATAACCCTTTACCCTATCTACGTTTATCCGCACCTGCTCCATTGTATCCCTGTCTCTTATGGTCACCTGCCTG
>JAUXFU010000175.1 GCA_030622705.1 Candidatus Omnitrophota bacterium
CAGTTTAATTGAATAAACAGATTCTATCTATTCTTTTTCTTTCCCTTTTCTTTATCGCTGCCTTTTGACTTTGTGTCAATAGATGGTTGCTGATGATATTGGGTTTTCTTCTGCAATTTCTCTTGCTTCTGTTGTTGTTTCTGTTCTTTTAAAAGATTTCGCTGTTGTTTTCTCTGTTGTATTGCCTCATGTACCTTGGCTGCCAAATCCTTTCCCTTTAATCCCTGAGCCTTTGCCTCGTGCGCTGCTTTAGAAACAATGTTCCCTGCTTCCTTAGCATCCTCACCGTCTTTGACTAACTCGCTCATAGAATCAACAGAATCCTTTAACTCTACTCCTTCTATTCCCTTGTTTGATAAATCGGCAATAGCGTCTTTGATCTCTTCTTTGTCCGCACCTTGCCTGACCATATCCTTAATCGGATTCTGAATTGCCTTAATATCCTGCCCAGAAACCCCTGCCTGCTGTAAATTATTTGTAATATCATCAACTACGCTTACTACATCCGCCTTTTGAGCAAACGCGTGCGTTAAAGTCAAAAAAACCACCATCCCTGCAACCAGAAAAATACCTAAGTATTTCTTCATTACCCCCTCCTTTTTCATTCTAATTCAAATTATAACTGTCCAAATTAGCGTCATTGCGAGGCTTGAAGTGCTTCGCAATAACAATCTAAAACCATATCTAAAAATGACATTTCCGTCGGAGAATAGATTTTATATATCCTTTAGGAGCTTATTGGCAGGAGATTTATCAATAGCGCCGGCGAGCCCTTGTAAGCTCTCTGAGATTCGCTTTAGTTCTTCAGTTTGAGTAATTGGAATGTTATCAACCCCCCTGTTCTCCAACGCGTCGATGATGTGCTTTATGGTAAGTGTTTGTGTATCACGAGCAGGCTGATAAGCTGTTTCTTTGTACTCCTGGGTTTTGACCTCAGAGACAATATCACTTTCAACTAATTCAAAAAGTATCTCTCGCACCAGCCGGATTGGAATTTCTAAGCTATGAGAAATTCCGGTAGCAGTGAAAGGCTTATTCGCCTCTGAAAAATTTCTTATAAGCAAGTGGGTTATTCTAAGGGTAAGGAGTCTTTTAAAAGAGTAACTCACCCGCAGAGAATCCGGCTCAAACTCGTACATCTCTACATTCTGGTGAGCAAAAGAGATCTCCGCTCCAAAAAACACTATAAGCCAGCTCATCTGAAGCCACACCAAAAACAAAGGCAGCGCCGCGAAGCTTCCATAAATAGCATTAAATTTGACTACCCCTACCTGAAAGGTAACATATGCCCACTGAACAATTACGTAGATTGAGCCTGCTATTATTCCTGCTAACAAGCCGGATTTAAAATTAACCTTAGTATTGGGCATAAAGATGTAAATAAACGTAAACAGCGCCCAAATTATGCAGTAGGGTAGCAGCTTCAGGGTAAAGAAAATAATTGGGCTAATAGCACCCAATAGGGAGATTCTTTCAGTAATAAGCTGCAGCTGTGTGGTGATGAATACAGTAATACCACTGGAAACAATGACCAGAATAGGGCAAATAAGCAAAACAGAAAGATAATCACTCAATTTGCGGCCTATCTTGCGTGGTTCCCTTATCCCCCAGATCTCATTAAATGAGCCCTCGATATTGCCCAAGACTTTTATTACTGTCCAGAAAAGGATGGCCACGCCCACACCGGCAACCATACCCCCCTTTGTATTTTCCAGGAGCGTATGGGCAAAGTTGATGACCTGCATAAGGATTTCTCCCTGCCCGGCAAATCTTTCTAAAAGCTGTTTTTCCAGAAGCTTTTCAAAACCAAACCCTTTAGCAACTCCAAAGGCCATAGCCATTACAGGAACAATAGAGAGCAAGGAATAAAAGGTTAACGCCGAGGCTCTTAGTTGGCATTTATTCTCATTAAAACCGCGCAAAGCCCTAAGAGCAACTCTTAGCTGCTTAATTAAAAAGGATTTTCTTCGTGAATGATCTTTTAAACGAATTCTCCAGATATCAGTCTTAACAAAATTAATAATCTTTGCTATCACAATCATTTCCTTGCTCTCTAACTATGTCTCTAATGGCTCAAATCCCGCTCTATTAACCTCTTGGTTTTTGGGGTTTATCTATTGTCCGAAGCCAGGCAATTTCTTCTTTACATCTTCCGCGGCGCCCTTTGCTGCAGAGGCTAACGCGTCCTTGGCTTTCTGGAGTAAATCCTTTGCCGCTTGAGAATCCTTATCTACGTATCTTAAGATGTATTTAGCTGTATTAACTGCCTCCTGGAAATCTTTTGAGTTGTAAAAGGCCTTGGCTTGTTGAATCAAATAAGTTGCCTTTTGCTCTACGGTCTCCATGGCTTTAGCAGTTGCTATAGCCTCTTTACTCGATGCAGCCCTCTCTTGTGCGCAGCCTGCCAAAAGCAAGCTTGAAAATAAAACTAATACTGTTACTGACAATAATAACCTTTTCATTACTAACACCTC